>CBFCYQ010000040.1:0-16644 GCA_965602205.1 uncultured bacterium
AAACAAGATAACTCTGGTGAAAATTCGCTGCATATCAGACACTGCCAAATATCCCCTTTCTAATCCAATATAATGCCCTTGCGGGGATTTCAAATAAGAAAATACGACGTATTACTGAAGATGTGTTCGGGTGCCCCACCGCTTGCGGTGGGTTCCTGACGTCGGGGGAGCGTAGTCAATTCCTGTACATACTGCGGAATCCTCAATCCCCCATCCCCCCCAGCTTACCCCCCATCCCCAACCATGTCGATGCAATTCCCCGGCTTGGCCCCCTTTATAGATAACTATATCGAGGATGTAAACATGATTATGAACACAAACACGGCAATGCTTCCGGATACAACCCCTTATATCCTGCCGTTCACATTCACCACCAAAGTCGAGGGCCGCAAATAAAAAACGAGAAAACGAACCCATTTCCCCGTAATCGACCGCGTGGCAAGCCGTTACCCGGAATTTCTGAATTTTGGCTTACATACACCCCCGGGGTCATTGCGCGGAGCACAGCGACGCAACAATCTCACCCCCTCTCGTCTTCAAAAAAGGTGGCGGGGCCACCGACGGCGTCGCTGGCGGGGCCACCGGCGGGGCCGCCGACCGAGAAACACGACAACCCTACTTATGAATATAGATCTGTTGGGTCCGGTAATCGACCGTAATCTTGTGCTCGCGCAGGAACGACGCCCCCAAAATGCCCTCGTACTCGGCCCGGGCCGTCGAACGGCGATAAAAGCTGAAATCGGTAACCACCACCGGCACCTCCCGGCTGACCACCCTCTCGCCCACCCGGATCTCGCCGGCGATGTCAAACCCGTGCTCGTCCTTACGCAGGCTCAGCCGCTCCGCCAGCCGTTTCGACAGCGACGTGTACGACGCGCAGTAGTCCAGTATCATCGGCGCCTCCACCCGGCCGTCAAACTGCGCCATGACAATGACGAGGTGGCGGTATTGCGTGAACGGCACCGTGTAGTAGCGGTTGCCATAGATAAAGCGCGGCAGGTCCTGGGTCAACTCCAGCGTTCTGGCCGGGTAGTCCACCGTGACGAAGAACTGCTTGAGGACCTCGTAACCGATAAGACCGTCGGGGACGCTAGCGTCTTTATCTCCGGTCAGGCGGTCGATATCGATAGCGACGGCGCGCTGGTTGACCAGCAGTTCCCGGCCGAAAGTCATGGACCGCAAACTGACCGCCGAGCCTTTGCTGCTGCCGTCCACGCCCATGACCTCGGCGGTGGGGGTTTCCGGGGCAAACGTCAGATCGTTTTTCAGGGCGAAATCACGGTCAATATAGAGTTGGTCGGCCCCGGTGTCGATGCCGAAAACGCCTTTGATATGGCCGTCAAGCTCGACCTCGATCTCAACCAGTCCGCGGGTGGGGTCGAACGGTATACTGGTGCGGGCAAAAGCGACCGCCGCCAAGATAAATACAAGTATGACAGGTTTCTTCCAGGACATAAAATCCCTATCGGTCTTATAGGGATTTTATCGGAAGAAATCGGGAATTTACTAAGAATAAAGCTCGGAGCGCCGCCGGTAAAAGGCGATAATCCCGCCGATCATAATGATCGTCGTTCCGGCCCAGACCAGGTTTATCATCGGCTTTTTAGACACGTCGATAATCAGCTGATCGGGCGGCATCTGGTCGGTCAGGCCCGGGATACTGAGAAGCACCGCGCCCTGGTCGGCCTCGATCTTATCGAGGAAGACGGCGTTAGCGCCATTCTCGCCGAATGAGGCCGGCATATCCATAAACGTGGAGTGCCCCTCCGCATCGGAAATCACCTGCTTGGCCGGCTGCACCGAATAGGTCGAATCACCGTCGGTGATACTGACGAGGGCGACCACTCTCATGCCGCCGTCGGCGGCCCCATGCTCGCTCATCTCGTAGCCGTTGAAGGTTACCGTGAACGGCCCGACTTTCTGCGAGCCTCCCCTGGCCAGGTGCAGTCCCCCGGCGTGGCCCATCTCCTGTACCTGCTCGGGCGACAGGTAGTAATCGTTAAGCAGTGACCG
The DNA here is from genome assembly GCA_965602205.1 of uncultured bacterium. GTDB lineage: Bacteria > Zixibacteria > MSB-5A5 > GN15 > FEB-12 > DAOUUR01. The sequence goes on from CBFCYQ010000040.1 coordinate 2,014, forward strand.
CCTGATGAAGGGTTTGCGCATGATGCCGTTCATCCGCTGCGAGTAGTACAGCTCCGGGCGCGCCTGATATTGCGAACCGCCTTTTTCGATGTTGAGGATAAGCTGGTTTTTTGGGTATGAAATGTCATGCTCCATTCCCTCGTAGCCGATGGCCAGGTCGTACACCGCCTGATTCTCTCCGCGCGGAATCACCAGCTTCTCGCTGGTGCTGAAAGCCGACGATCCCAGGATGCCGATGAGCATGATGCCAAAACCGAAATGGGTCAACTGGCCGCCCATGTTTTTCCAGCGGCCGGGCAGGAAACCCACCGCCGCTATGAGATTGGAAACAATGACCATCGCCGCCAGCGCAAAATACAGCAGGTACATGTAGTCACCGACACCCAGCACCAGCGAAAGCACCAGTGTCAGAATAAACATGACCAGCGCCGGCAGAAGGCCGGTAAGCATCTCCGCTTTCAAGAGGTACATCACCATGCCGGTGATGACAACCGTGAACAGTACGGCAAAAACCACACCGGTGCCGAGCACGGCATAAAAGAGCCCGAACCCGACCACGGCGCTGATAACCGCCGCCGCCAGCAATTTGATTTTCCAGCGGGCAGGCACGAACGAATTGTAAGTCGCGTACGGCGATGCGGCCAGCAGCAGCGAGAAAACCACCGCCAGCGGCAGGGCAAAATCATTGTAGGTCGACAGGTCCGCCGCCCGCGGCTGATCGGTCACCAGTGAACTGAGGATCGGCAGCGAGGACCAGAAAAGGACTATCATCGAGAATATAAACAGGCACAGCATCCCGGCAAAAAGCAGGAACTGCTTGCCGTAATAATTATAGTTGAGAGGCGCGCCGCCAATCGACCTGATTCGGGGGATGAACAGAACCAGTGTGAACAACACCGACGTCAGAAGGAAGGCGATCAGGTAGTTGTTTACGCCGAGGTCGACGAAGCTATGAACAGAAAAATCCGAAAGGACACCGCTCCGGGTCAGGAAGGTGCCGTAGATGACCAGCACGAACAGCAGGGCCGTCATGAGTATGTTGGTTTTCCGCAGGGCGCCGCTACGCCTCTCCACCAGGAGCCCGTGGATCAGGGCCAGCGAGACCAGCCACGGCACCAGCGAGGAGTTTTCAACGGGATCCCAGGCCCAGTAGCCGCCCCAGCCGAGCGTTTTGTAGGCCCAGTAGCCGCCCATAACATTGCCGGCGGCCAGCATCAGCGCCGTTATTGCCACCCACGGGAAACTACGCTTTATCCAGGCGGAAAAATCGTTCGTGAGCAGGGCCGCCATGGCCAAAGCGAAAGGCACCGCCGCCATAGCGTAGCCGACAAAAATAACCGGAGGATGGACAACCATCCAGGCATCCTGTAACAGGGGATTGAGACCCGCCCCGTCCTCGGCGAAAAACTCGAGCGGCGCAAAGGGCGACAGCTTCAAAAGCAGCAGCAGGAAAAAGAAGTTTATGCCGGTATAGATAACCATCGCGTGGTTTTTGTACTGTGCCCCGCGACTCTGAAGAATGTAGCCGAACAGACCGCTCAGGAACAGCCACAGAAGATAGGTGCCTTCCTGACCGCCCCAGAAGGCCGACAGCAAATAGAAAAACGACAGCGAACGGTCGGAATAATCGAAGACATACTTGAAAGCAAAGTCGTGAGAGAAAAACAGATAGAACAGGTAGGCCACCGCCACCGTCACAAAAAGCATGAAGAAATTATAGCTTAAGCGCGCCAGGTTTTGATAGGTGCGGTTGCCCCTGGCGACCATCAAAAAGCAAATCCCGGCCACGACGTTAAATGCCATGGCCAGCCAGATGGAAACATGTCCGGTAAATCCCAGCCCCAGTGTCATACGCCGCCCCTGTCCGCTGCCTCGTTGTGTTTGTCAATATCCTGGTACTCGTCACCCTCGCCCTGGTACTTGGAAGGGCACTTGACCAGCATCTGGTCGGCGACGAATTCCTCTCCGTTGCTTTTGCCCTTGAGGACCACGGACGTGGCCTGGTGGAAATTGCCGGGAACGACCCCGTAGTAAACCACTTTCATCGATGCGGCGGTATTCTTGTTTTCCGCATCGGCATCGTAAACCGCAAACTCCAGGCGCGCATCGTCAGTATTAAAAACAACCTGGTCAAAATCTATCTTACCCATCACCTGCACCGTGCGCGAGGCCTGCCGGGCCTCATCAATAGGCACGTACTGGATGGTGGTTTTCAGAAACGAAGTCGCCCCCCAGACGACAAAAACGACTATAACGACAGAACCGATGATGTACTTGGCCTTCACTTTGCCCTCTTTTCGAGTTTCTTCACCTTTTTGTCAAGGCGCATAATATAGAAAAACAGACCTATCCAAACGACTAACGTCACCGCCAGGGCTACGTAGTTGCCGTCCATTTAATCCTCCGTTTCCATCTGGGTTCTCAGCATGCGGTTCGCCCGCCGCCCCAGACTAAAAAGCCAGAAATATATCACGGTAAAGACCGCCAGTGATGTAAAAAATATGGCCATCACCGTCGGCCCCATCGTAAACTTCAAATTCTCATTAACGATCGAATCCTCGGGATGCAACGAAGGCGCCAGCCTCGGCACCACGAAGACCAAAAACGGCACCGTCACAAAGGCAAAAATCGAGTATACCGCCGACAGGGCCGCTCTCTTTTCTTCAACTTCAATCGCCCCTCTCAGGGCAAAGTACGCTCCATATATTAACAGCAGGATGAAGATGGAAGTTTCCCTCGGATCCCAGTTCCAGAAAGAGCCCCAGGTGATCTTGGCAAAAATGGAACCGGAGATGGTGGCCAGAATACAAAAAACCAGGCCGAGCCTGGCGGCCTCGGCGGCCTTGTCATCCTCGTGCAGGTTCTTGCCTCTGAGATACCTGATCGAGAAAATCATTGACATGGCAAAAGCGAGGACGCAGATCCAGGCTTGCGGAATATGGTAATAAAAGACCCGGCTGGCCTCACCGATCGTCTGTTGCGGGGCCGGCGTTAAGAAGGAAAAGCATATTACCGCCGACATCACTATGAAAACCAGAATTTTCCACCACATCTTCAAGTATACCCCAATTGCTCCAGATTCTTGCCGTCAATTATACAGCAAAACAGTTAAAAGGCAACAATGTTCAGCCATTTGGCTCTTTTCTAACGTTTTTATTATTCTTTCCAGACAAACTTGAACAGCAATACCGAAACCGTAATCATGATCACGGCGTAGGCCACCAGGAACTGGATTTCGGCCGAAACGTCGCCGATTCCACGGCCCTGAAGTACCTTGTCGCTGGCACTAACCACCGTCAGCAGCAGTGTCATCAGTATTGGAAAGGACAGCACGGCGAACAGGGCCCCTTTTACCGAGGCTTTGGCGATGATAGCGGCGACCAGCGTCGTGGCGCTGCACAAACCGAGCACTCCCAACACAAGGACAAGGAGAAAAAGGGTGATGTTGCCCGTTGGCGCATCCGTGAAAATGAAAAATATGGGAGTGATAATGGTCGTCATCGCGGCCATGAGAGTCAGGTTGAACAGAAGTTTGCCGACGTATATGGAATCGGGGTCGGCTGTTATTTTAAGCGCCAGGGCCGTGTTGGCCTCCTCTTCTCTGACGAAGACATGGGCCAGTCCGGACATGGCCGAGAAGAACAGGATAATCCAAAACAGCGCAGCCAGAAGCTGCGGTTGCAGCCCGGCCTGCCCCAGTGAGAAAGACACCATCGCCAGGGTAGTAATGCCGAACATGAGAATTGCGTTAATGGCGTAATGAGTCCTCAACTCCAGGCGGAGGTCCTTGGCATAGACGGCCAGAGCTTTACTGACCAAGCCGGCACTGTTTGGCGGCAAGGGTATATTCCTCCTGCTCGTTGGTGGCAATGACAATGATACTTTCCGACCGACATTCCTCAATGATACCGGTCACGAGGCGCTTTCCGGCCTCGTCCAGATTGGAGGTCGGTTCATCGAGAAACAGGTAAGCCGGTTTTTTCAGCAAAGCGACCGCATACTTCAGACGCTGTTTCATGCCGGAGGAGTAACCGGCCATCAGGTCGCAGCCTCGCCCTTCCAGACCTACCCGTGTCAGAAGACGGTCGATATCCTTGCCGGGGACATTCCCTCCCGCGACAGTGGCAAAGAATTTGAGATTCTCTTCCGCAGAGAGATGGTCGTAAAGATTAAGATACGGCGAGACAAATGACACCCGGCTCCGTATGTCGTCGTCGTCGAGAGGGCGGTCATTCTCCAGAAACGCCACACTCCCCCTGGTGGGTCTGTACAACGCTAACAGGACCATCAGCAGTGTCGATTTGCCCGATCCGTTGGGGCCTGTCACCGCCATCGACTCGCCGGATGACAGTTCGAAGTCCAGCGCGGAGAAGACCTTCCGCGGACCGAAGCGTTTGGAGAGGCCTGAAGCTACGAGCTTATTCATAACGCCCAATAACGCGATTCAACATGATTAATCAAGACAAAACGTTTGCCCGGCCTCCGGGTCAGGCGGACCTGGCCGCAAACAGGGCCGTCCGGGGCCTATTTTACCCATAAACCATCAAGAAAGAGCCGTCCCCGCTTACTTCTTGTCTCGCGGACGATACTTTCTTTGGACGGGCAGACTGAAGCGTGAGCGTTCCTCGTCATCCACCTCGAAGGTAATGGATTGTTCGAAGGCCTTTTTCACGGCATCTTTATGGACAATGACCATCCCCTCGGCCGTCTGCCCCGGGCCGACTTTATCCGGCAGGGTGACGTCGAAGTCCTTGGACACCGTATCCACGGGAATGATGCGCAGGGTCTGATCGGTCATATTTTCTATTTTGAAGGCGGCTCGCCGGCGTGGCTTGGTGGTGAACTGCGAAACGTCGAGTCGATGCGGCAGCAGACGTATCGGCTTCATTTCCTCGGGGTGAGGCATGAGTTCGGCCATGATTTTCAAATAGATCTTCTCATCGCTGATATTGGTTTCCAGGTATGGACGCTTGCTCAAATAACCGCGATAGGACAGCGTTGAAAAGATTATCTCGAGGCTGGCACTGTCTCCGGGGGCCAAAACAGAGTCTTCCAGCGGCGCCTGAGTACAACCGCACCCCGGTACTACCTTGGTGATACGCAGGGTATCTGAGCCTGTTGACTTGATCCAGAAGGTATGATTGACCTTGGCGTGCTGGGCCACTTTTCCGAAATCGAAAGTATCGTCAGGTATCTGGACAGCGGGCGCCGCAAAGGCTGCCGCCGCCCACAGAGGCAGCAGAATAATCCCGAGTGTCAGACCCTTGTTTAATCGTGAGAGCATTGAACCTCCGTTTTGGTGCGTCCTTAAATCCTGATGTCCGGCGTTTCAGTTTACCTTATACACGTAATGACGGAAGGGGTTTACCGCATCCGTTATCAATTACAGGGAATTTCACGCCGCCGGTCCCGATGGCCCGTCATGAGGTGTCAGATTTGACGTTTTTGCCAACTATTCTCCCGCTACCCGATGATGTCGAACAGTCTATCCCAGCGGACCTTCTCGAAAAAGTGCACGGCGTTATATATGAACATCCGGGGCACTGACAGGGGATCGGAGAGACTCACGTCAGGCGAGGGGTGATCGCCATCGTCCCATGACCAGTGAATAACCATGGCTTCCCCCATAATCAGTTCATATGGAACCGGTCCCCAGTAGCGGGAGTCGAAAGAATTATCGCGATTGTCCCCCATCATGAAATAGCAGTCTCGCGGCACTACGTACGGGCCGAAATTGTCCCGGCTGTCCAGGCCTCCGGCGCGGCGGGGCTGTATCGCCGGCTGCCCGTCGGCGGTCAGATCGACGAATTTGCTGTGCGAAGGATTTTCGAATATCTCCCCATTGACATATAGTACCTTGTCTTTCACCAACACGGTATCGCCGGAGACAGCGACACAGCGTTTGATATACTTGGTTACACCGTCGCGGGGATATATGAAGATGACCACCTCTCCCTGCTGCGGTCGGTGAATTGCCGGCAGACGCCAGTCAACCAGCGGAACCCGGGCACCATAGATAAACTTGTTGGCCAGCAGGAAATCACCCACCAGAAGCGTGTCTTCCATCGATTGTGAGGGTATCTTGTACGCCTCCACAATGGACGTCTTAATGATGATAGCAAGAACGACCGCTGCAAAAATCTGCTTGAAATTATCCCACAATGTATCTGAAAGTTTCGGCATCAAACAACCTTTCCTGTATGTCCGGGACCGTTAGTGTCCTTCAGCGGCGGACGGAACGGCCCATAAGTTCATCCTCACCATCTTTTTATACTGGATTTTTAACAGAATGATTCACTTTAACTCATGGCGGCTGCATCGGGTCCCTCAGAATCCTTTGACGGCCCTCACGATATCGTTGTATGTCACGAATACGATAAGCCCTAAAAGCAAAACCATACCCACCTGCTGAGCCATAGCCCTGGCTTTCATGGACAGCGGCGAGCCTTTGACTTTCTCTATACCAAGAAAGACAAGATGGCCCCCGTCCAGCACCGGAATCGGCAGGATGTTCAAAATTGCCAGATTCACCGACAACAACGCCATAAATCGAAACAGGAAAACCAGGCCTCTTTTGGCTTCCTTGCCGGACTGTCGGGCTATGAAAAGAGGGCCGCCCATCATTTTGGGCGAGATCTTTCCCGTGACGAACTGATAGACGAATTTGGCTGTGAGCACAACCATGAGGTGCGTAGTCTCGATGCCCCCGGTAATGGACTCGAGAAAACTGTAATCTTCATAGCCGATAACTCGCGGAGCAAAGCCGATGATGCCGATGGTGTCCAGGGCGCCGTCGGCATCGACACTGGGCTGAGCCTGCGTGACCATTTTCCGGCTTACGGTATCACCAAGATGAATCCAGGTCAACTCAATCTCCTCGTTAACCGTAGGGTAGATCACGTCTGTCAGGGAATTGAAGTCCTTCATGGGGTTGCCGTTAATGGCGATAATCTGGTCGTCCGTGGCCAGACCGGCCTCGAATGCCGGGCCGCCCTCAGTGACAGAATCGACAATAATCCGGTCGGTATCCAGCAGGGGGCTTCCCCGAAAGTAGAAGATGCCGACGGAGATCAGGACCGCCAGCGCATAGTTCATGAACGGCCCGGCCAGGACAACACCCATGCGCTGGAGGACTGACTTGGACATAAATTCGTCGGGGTCACCGCTGACGGATTCATCCGGGTTTTCACCGGCCATCTTTACGTAGCCGCCGAGAGGAATGATACCAATACAGTATTCTGTCTCTCCCCACTTCCTGGCGAGAATGTTAGGTGGGAAACCCAGCGAGAATTTCTCTACCCGAATGCCCACCCATTTGGCGACAACGAAATGGCCGAATTCGTGAAAAAAGACCAGAATTCCGAGAACAAATACAAATGCTAACAGCGTCAACAGCATACCAGTTTGCCTACTTTCCTGCGAGCTTTCTCTCTCGCCTTTTTGTCTGCCTCTATAATATCGTCAATCGCCGGTTTCGAGACAACCTTCAAGTCATGCAGGGCATCTTCAATGATATCGACAATCCTGTTAAATGCCAGAGATTCTTTTAAAAAGGCGGCCACCGCTACCTCGTTGGCCGCGTTGAACACTGCGGGAGCCGTACCGCCCGCCTCAGCCGCCTTATAGGCGGTCTTGAGAACCGGGAATTTGGTCAAATCGGGCTCTTCAAAGGTCAGTCTGCCGATGTCGGCAATGTCCAGCCGGCCATAACCTGACGTCACTCTTTTCGGCCAGAACAGGGCATAGGTTATGGGCAGGCGCATATCGGGCATGGACAGTTGCGCAACAACCGACGAGTCGATGAACTCCACCATCGAATGAATGATCGATTGCGGGTGTACCACCACGCTAACTTTCTCCGGCGGGACAGAAAAGAGGGCCACCGCCTCGATCACCTCCAGGCCTTTATTCGCCAGTGTAGCGGAGTCAATGGTTATTTTCTGCCCCATCTTCCACGTAGGATGCTTGAGGGCCATTTCAGGGGTAATCCCGGCAAACTTCTCCAGAGGCAAGTCGCGGAAGGGACCCCCGGAAGCCGTGAGAATCAGCCGACGTATTTCATCAGCCTTGCCGCACGCCAGGACCTGCCACAAAGCCGAGTGCTCGGAGTCTATCGGCAAAATCTTCGCTTGAGTTTTTTCGATAATGGCGGCAAACAAGGGTCCCCCGGCAACCAGTGATTCTTTATTGGCCAGGGCCAGGTTCTTGCCTTTTTTGACGGTCTCCAGGCTGGCCCGCAGACCGGCCGCACCCACAATGGCGTTAACCACCAGATCGGCTTTCTCCAGACCGGCCAGACGAATCACGTCGGTTTCGCCGGTCAACACTTCGACCGACTCGTCTTTCAGGCTATCCGCCAGGGCCCGACCTTTGGCAGGGTCGGCTACGCAGACGTAGCGCGGTCTGAACCGCCGATATTGTTCGGCGAGCAGTTCCGTGTTAGAGTGCGCCGCCAGAGCCAGAATCTCAAACTGACCGGGATGGTTTGTGACAACCTCGAGCGTCGAGCGGCCTATCGAGCCGGTCGAGCCGAGGACAACTATTTTGCGAGGTTCCATACAGCTATATAACGGACGAGCTTAGATGCAGTTCCATACAAGACATAAGACGCCGCCGGCAACCGTCTTGCGAATCAGCGCCGATTTGCCGTGCCTGACGGCTCCTCCGGCAAAGGCAGCTCTATAAAGGATTGCCCTCAGCGTCGGAGACGTAAGCCCGAATCAGCTTGACATCTTCCTTGGGTTTGGAAATCTCACGGGGATTGCCGGGGTTGGCAATACACTCCACCGAGCCGATGTCGTGCAAGACGTCGTAACCTTTAATCAACTGGCCAAATACAGTGTACTGTCCGTCCAGAGACTGCGTGTACCGGTTGCGAGCCAGACAAACGAAGAACTGGCTGGAAGCGGAATTGGGGTCCCGGGAACGGGCCATGGACAAGGTCCCTTCCTGATGCGGCAGTTCGCTAAACTCGGCTTTGAGGAAGTACTTGGCCCCACCGGTTCCATTGCCCTGGGGATCGCCTCCCTGGACCATGAAATTGTCAATTACCCGGTGAAATATGGTTCCGTTGTAGAAGCCTTCCCTGGTGCGTGCCACGAATGAATCAGCGTGAGCCGGGGCAACATCCCTGTACAATTCCACCGTCATTTTGCCGTAATCCGTTTCGAGTGTCACCAGCGCGTTGCCTTCGTCACGGACAGCAAATCGTTTTTCGGCCGGAGACTGGGCCGAATCGTTCGCGCTGTCGCCTACAACATCAGCCGTCACAGAAGAACTGGCTTCCAGATCACCGCCTTCTGTTTTTTTCTCGCCCTCTTGCTGGGAACAGGCCAAACTGCCAATCAAAAAAACAGCAATAGAAAAAGGGGCTAAGGTCATTTTTTTTATCATTGGGTTCCTTTCGTAGATATTTTTCTTGGGCGAATATATTGGATTGCAGGTTACGTGTCAAGATTGAACGGGGGCGGCATTCATCGGCGTGAAGTTAACCTCTTGCCGAAGCATGAGTTACCGGGCGGCCACAACTCTTCTTAAGGCTGTAGCCGGCGGAAAGAACATGGCACATCGGGACCGGTGGTACTCTGACGCGGACGAGTGTGTTTAACGGCAGCGGGATTAACAATATCTTCGATGACATGTATCTCGAATAGTGTCGTGTCGGCACTGAAATCCCCGTAACAGGTCATGCCCAGCGCCAGGTACCGGATGAATATTGCCGGCGGCGGGGTTGGGTCCGGGCGGACGGTGTCTGGGGCACCATAGGCGGTGCGCAGGTCAGCTATGGTGGAGCCAATGCCAATCGAATCGACAGTCTTGCCGTTATAAACTGTGTTGACAATGACGCCTACTACCCCTTCCCCGTCGGATATGGTGGAGGACGAGTCCGCATCCTCTACCATAACTACCACTCCCAGGCCGCTCTCGTAGACCGCGTAGTTCAGCCAGAACCTTGGATCGGGGTCCACACTTTCAGGCGTACCGTTGAAGGCCTTCACGTCTGAATAGGTATCTGCAAAAAGAACATATTGACCTTGCCCGGTCGCGCCCGGAATAATAGTGGAGGCACGCACTGTTACGTCGACGGGAGTAATACCGGTATAGATGGCCCGTATAACGACATGCCCCAGAGAACCGTCAAAGCTGTACACGGCTGTTGCCTCGCCTTTCGAGTCGGTCTTGACGGAGTCAGCCACCAACGTCCCGTCGCCCTCCATAAGCGAGAATTTCAGCCAGCGGTTAGCGTAGACATTGTTGCTCTTATCGGTGAGCTTGAACATAATCGGCTGGTCGGTGTCTGAAGACCCTATCACGGCCTTATAATAAAGACCGTTCACGGCCAGGATGCGGTCTGGTTTGCTCGAATCGTTGGAGCCATTGTCGCACGAGGTGCCGAGAGCGATCAGGAATGCCACGACGACGGGTAGTGTTACTACCCACGTTCCGGTCTTCGGTTTACTGACCATTGTTGTCTACAACTCCAGAAACAAACTGTGCTTGAACTGTCAGCAACGATATGATTCCCTCATTGAAGTCGGATACATCAGGGCCTAAAGTAGTACTTGATGGCCCCACCAATGTTCAGGTACCGGGGCCGCTGGCCCGAAGCGAGAAGATCCCAGCTATTCACCGAAGAAAGAGCTACGTAGGACCGGCCGGACGGGGCTGTCCAGACCTTAATGTCAGCGCCGAAGTTGACACTGACGGTAAACTTCAACTCGTTTTCATCGGCATAATCGACACCCGACTCGGGGTCACGGGCATCAGTAGCGAAGGACATAAAACCACCCTTGAAACCCAACCCGACATAGGGCGCCAACAGACTGCGCTGAGCGTTGGTGAAAAAATAGTTCAGATTGAAATCAATGTCGTAGAGGTGGATGTTGAAGAAATCATCGAAATTCAGGAGGGCGTAGTCAAACTCGGGATCATTAAAGGGTATATCGATCGAGTCTTTTACCTGAACCCGGGTGTACCGGAAACCGATGGTAAAGAGAAAATGGTTATTACGAAGCTGGCCGTAGTCGATACCAAAATGGTACGTTGACTTATAGATGTCGCTGCCGTCTACCGACGGGCTGGCAAAACCCACGCCGAACCAATCGTTCCAGTGGTCCAGCCCGAGCCCCTCGTACTTTCCCGTGATAATCGACCCACCGGCGTAGAAATCGATCATGTTCATCCGCTTGGCGACTTTCTTAATTCCGGCGTTAGCCGCAGGCGCTGCGACTAACATCAAAAGAACGACCAGGAGGCCGTTCCTGGCTTTATATATCATGACATCTCCTTCGTTATGGACCAGTACTTAAATAATAAACGTGGCTAAACCCTGTTAGTCAACCACGAAAGGTCACCGTAACCTGCTACATTTTACACATTTATCGTTATTAGGACGCAACCGGGGGCAAAAAAAAGAGTCGGGGGCGAATAATTGTGACGGCACTCGCCGATTGTTTATAATACAATTCGCTTGACTGTCCGCGGATTGTTAATAAATTCACAAAGACAACCGGAAAGGACAGAATTTATGGCAAGTGCGAACATAGTTATAATCGGCGCCGGAGTTATGGGCCAGGGTCTGGCCGAGGCTATCGCCACTTCGGGCACCGACGTCACGCTGGTGGATCGAACCACCAAGCTGGCGGAACGAGGCATGAAAGGCATATCAGAATCTATAGAACGCGAGATCAGCCGCTGGGGGCTGACCAAGTCAGACAAGCGCGCGATTCTGGCCCGGATACACCCGACCTCGGATCTGGCTGAAGCCGAGGATGCGGAATTCGTCATCGAGGCTATACCCGAGGATATCGACGCCAAGCGTTCTCTTTTTGAGAAGCTGGACAGCATATGCAGCGAGGAGACAATATTCATCACCAACACGGGCACCCTTTCGGTTTCGGAGATAGCGGCCGTAACCGAGCATCCGGAGAAGGTGATCGGGATGCATTTTCTCAACCCGGTAACCAGAATCCCGGTCGTAGAGATCGTAAAGGGTCTCAAGACTGACAAAGTCACCTTCCAGAAAGCCGTCGAGTTCGCGGAAATGCTGGATAAAAAGTGGATCACGGTTATTGAATATCCCGGCTACGTGACTACGCGGATTATCGTTCCTCTTCTCAACGAGGCCATGCATGTTTTGATGGAAGGCGTGGCGACGGCTGAGGACATCGACGAGGCCATGAAACTGGGGTTCGGTTTTAACGTCGGGCCGCTCACCCTGGCCGACCTGATGGGTCTGGACGTGGTCATGTCCTGGATGGAGAATCTCATCATGGAACTGTCCGATCCCAAGTACAGCCCTTGCCCGCTGCTGAGAAAAATGGTGCGGGCCGAGCACCTGGGAGTCAAGACCGGCCGGGGCTTTTTCGAGTATGATGCGGAAGGCAACAAAATCTCCAAAAACGGCACGCCTATCGAGGCCCCGGAATCAGGGATAAAAAAATGAAGATATTAGTTATTAACTGCGGGTCGTCATCGGTAAAGTACCAGTTGATCGACACGGAAACGGAGACGTCCCTGGCCAAGGGGCTGGTGGCACGCATCGGTATGTCGGCATCGGTCCTGACACACAAACCTCACGACCGGCCGGAGGTCAAGGTGTCCGGAGAAATCCTGGACCACATTGTGGCGATCGAATATGTCGTGTCCATGCTCCTGTCGGAGAACCACGGCGTAATCAAGGATCGTTCGGAAATCCAGGCGGTGGGCCATCGGGTCGTGCACGGCGGCGAGCGCTTCTCCGAATCCATATTGATAACCAAAGAGATGCTGGCGGAGATTCGTTCCCTTATCGACCTGGCGCCGCTGCACAATCCCCACAATATCAGGGGTATCAACGCCTGCATGAAAACACTCCCGAACATACCCCAGGTAGCCGTGTTCGATACCGCCTTTCACCACCAGATGCCCCCCCACGCTTATGTCTACGGCATACCGTACATTTTGTACAAACGTTACGGTATCCGGCGCTACGGCTTTCACGGTACGTCGCACAAGTACGTCAGCGAGCGAGCAGCGGCTATGATGGGCAAGCCGCTTTCGGAGTTGAGGCTGATTACGGCTCACCTGGGCAACGGCTGCTCGATTACGGCCATTGACAAGGGTAAATCCGTCGATACCTCGATGGGTTTCACACCTCTGGAAGGTCTTCTGATGGGCACGCGGTCGGGGGATCTGGACCCGGCGATTATTCTGCACGTCATGGCCCGCGAAGAACTCTCCCTTCACGAGGCCAACACCTTACTTAACAAGCACTCCGGGCTGGCCGGCATATCGGGCGTCTCCTCTGACATGCGCGAGATTACCGAGGAAGCGGCCCGCAACAATACCAACGCCAAACTGGCCCTGGAGATCTTCTGCTACCGGTTGAAGAAGTACATAGCCTCCTATATGGCAGCGATGAACGGCGCCGACGGTCTGATATTTACGGCCGGTATTGGCGAGAATTCTCCTGAGGTGCGGGCTTTGTCTTGCGACAAGATGGACTTTCTTGGAATTCAACTGGACGAGGCAAAAAACCGGCAGGCTATCGCCAAAGAGCTGGATATTTCCGTGCCCGGCACTAAAGTACGTGTCTTGGTCGTCCCGACCAACGAAGAGTTGGTGATCGCCAGAGATACGTTACGACTGGTGCAGGAGCAGAAGGGGTAAGGGCGCGCCTCTTCCCCGCGCTGCAAATAATAAAGGGGAGCCGTAAGGCTCCCCTTTATTTTGGCTCATTCGAATATATTACCGCATGTTCTTGATAATCTGAGTGGCATACTCGGAAGTGCCGACTTTTTTGGCACCCTTCATCTGCCGGTGCAGATCATAAGTAACGGTCTTCTTATCAATCGTTTTCTCGATAGCCTTTTCGATCATACGTCCGGCCTTATCCCAACCCAGGTAGTCCAGCATCATTACGGCCGAGAGGATAAGCGAACCGGGGTTGATGACGTCCTTATCGGCATACTTGGGCGCCGTGCCGTGCGTAGCCTCGAAAAGCCCGATGTAATCGCCGATGTTGGCGCCGGGGGCCATTCCCAGACCACCCACCTGGGCGGCGCAGGCGTCCGAAAGGTAGTCGCCGTTCAAGTTGGGCGTGGCGACCACGGAGTACTCGTCGGAGCGGGTCAGGACCTGCTGGAACATCGAGTCAGCGATGCGGTCGTTGACGAGAACCTTGCCCCGGGGCATCTTGCCTTTGTACTTGTCCCAAAGTTCCTGTTCGGTGACGACCTTGGAGCGGAACTCGGTGGTGGCCACCTGGTATCCCCAGTCACGAAAGGCACCCTCGGTGTACTTCATGATATTGCCTTTATGGACCAGCGTCACCGACGGCTTCTTGTGATCAATCGCGTAGCGAAGGGCTTTGCGGACAAGCCGCTTGGTGCCCGTGACCGAGATCGGTTTGATACCGACGCCGGAGTCGGTCCGGATGCTGGTCTTCATAGTCTTATTGAGCCAGCCGATGACCTTTTTTGCATCGCCGGAGCCTTTTTTCCATTCGATACCGGCGTAGACGTCCTCGGTATTCTCACGGAATATGATAACATTCATTCTTTCCGGGTGAACCACCGGGGAACCGACACCCTTGAAGTAGCGGACCGGCCTGACGCAGGCGTAGAGATTCATGATCTGGCGCATGGAGAC
>CBFCYQ010000041.1:0-16326 GCA_965602205.1 uncultured bacterium
AAGTGGCGGCCTATAAGCTGGGGGAAGGGGGCGGCACGGTGGCCGTAATCGTACCGCTGACCCGTGACCAGTATTTTGTGGCGGAGGTCGTTGGCGGTGCGGACGGGGCGTCGAGTATTTCCACCATCGCGGCCAGTGAACTGGTGACCGGGCTAAACGATTGTCCAGCGATTGGGATCAGTGTGAACATCGCTGAGTTGTTTCCCGATCTGCCGCGCGTTGTTGCCGATGGTGAGATAATCTACGATGTTTCCGATGTGCTCCATCTGGGGACAACCAAGCTTTCATCGGGCCATCAGGACGACCTCGTCACCCTGGAGCCGCTTTACGTGCAGAGATCACAAGCGGAGATTCGCTTTGAACAGCATCGCCAGAAGAAATGAGCCGGTTCTGACGGTCAGACCGCTGGCCGAAAGTGACCTGGCCGAGGTGATTAAGCTGGAGCGGGCCATATTTTCGGATCCCTGGCCGGAATCCGCCTTTAGAGAGCAGGTCAGCGACCAGGGCTGGGGCGCGATTGTGGCTGAATGTGACGGCAAGGTAATAGGTTACGCCTGTTACCTGACTATCGGGCCGGAAGCGCACTTGACCAACATGGCGGTCGATCCGGCGCAGCGAAGAAAATCGGTTGCAAAACGACTGCTGGAACATATTTTAAGAGTCGTTAAAAAGGCGAGATGCGAGTGCATTATACTGGAGGTTCGTCCCAGTAATACCGAAGCCAGAGCCTTCTACCAGGGGCATGGCTTCAGCTATTTGTACCGGCGGCCGGATTATTACCGCCGACCGGTGGAAGATGCTCTCGTGTTCGTAAACTATCTTGACGGGGAAGACGGCTAGTAGAAGATGGCCTGGTTCAGGAAGACAAAGCCGGCGTTTGAGGTTCGGGAAAAGAAGAATATCCCGGAAGGTTTGTGGACGAAGTGCAAATCGTGCGGAGAGATTGTCTACTCCAAGAAGATGGAGGAGTTGCTCTGGGTGTGTCCGGCGTGTGATTTTCACTTCCGGATATCCAGCCAAAAGTACATCGGTCTGTTGCTGGATGGCGGGCGGCTGGATGAACATGACGCCAACCTGACGTCCAGGGACCCCCTCAAGTTTAAAGACTCCAAGCGGTACCCGGACCGCCTGAAGGCCGCCCAGCAGAAATCGGGCGCGAAAGAAGGTGTCATCGCCGGCATGGCGGAAATCGACGGCATCCCGGTCTCATTTGCGATAATGAACTTTGAGTTCATCGGCGGCTCGATGGGTTCGGTGGTGGGGGAGAAAATCGCCCGGGCTATTCAGCGATCCGTCGAGAGAGAGGTGCCGCTGGTCATTGTCTCGTCTTCCGGCGGAGCCAGGATGCAGGAAGGCATCCTGTCGCTGATGCAGATGGCCAAGACATCGTCGCTGCTGGCCGTTTTGGCGGAGAAGAAAATCCCGTACATATCCATACTTACCAACCCGACCACGGCCGGCGTGATGGCGTCGTACGCTTCGCTGGGCGATGTGATTCTGGCTGAGCCCAAGGCCCTGCTTGGTTTCGCCGGCCCGCGCGTTATTCAACAGACTATCGGCCAGGAGTTGCCGAAGGGTTTTCAGTCGTCGGAGTTCTTTTTGGAAAAGGGTTTTGTCGATAAAATTGTCAACCGCCGAGACCTTCGCGAGACCGTCATCAAACTGCTGAAGTATATGTGGAGAAAATAATGCGGAAGCATACATATGTTTCTGCGGAAAGGTTTATTCTCTCCCGTGAGTTTTTCGGACTGAAGCTGGGACTTCGGAATATCAGCGAGTTCCTTCAGTCCATCGGGGCTCCGCAGACCAGATATAAGACTATCCACCTGGCCGGGACGAACGGCAAGGGTTCGACGGCGGCCATGCTGGCCGCTATCCTGCAGGCCCAGGGATACAAGACGGGTCTGTTCACGTCGCCGCATCTGGTCAGTCTGCGGGAACGCATCAGCGTGAACGGCCGGAGAATCTCGCAGCGGTCGGTGGTGTCTTTTATCGACGCCAATCGGCCGGAGCTTAGCAGGCGCAAGCTGTCCTTTTTCGAATTGCTGGCGGCGATGGCTTTTGATTACTTCCGCCGCGCCCGGGTGGATGTGGCCGTTATTGAAACCGGCCTGGGAGGACGGCTCGATGCCACCAATGTTCTTCGGCCGGAGTTGACCCTTACAACGGAAATCAGTCGCGATCACCTGGAGATACTCGGCCGTTCGCTGACCAGGATAGCTCGTGAGAAAGCGGGCATAATCAAGCCGGCGGTCCCGCATCTGGTGGGCCTTCTGCCCGGGGAGGCCGAGGAAGTGATCCGTGGGGTCTGTCGTGAGAAGCGAGCGCCGTTTCACCGGTTATCCGCCCGCGATATGCGCCTGTATCCGGGAGAAATGAAGTTTGATTTCAAGTATGACGGGGCGCGGTGCACCGGCATCTCCACTTCCCTGAAGGGCGTGCACCAGATGCGGAACGCCGCCCTGGCGCTGAAAGCATCGGCCATCCTGTCCAAAAACGGTTTGCCGGTCACCCGAAGAGCCATGCGAGAAGGTTTGGCTCGCACGAGATGGCCGGGACGCTTCCAGATTATTGGCGGGCGCCGCCGTCCGATTGTTATTCTCGACGTGGCCCACAACGAATCCGGGGTGCGTTCGTTTGTGGAAACGTTCACGGCGCTCTACCCGGGCCGGCAGGCAGACGTTATCTCCGGGTTCGTCAAGCGCAAGGAACATCAGAAGATGTTTGACGCGCTGTCGGTGATCGCGCGGGGATATGCTTTGGTGCCGTTGAAGACGCGGCGGACCACTGACCTGGACGAGTTGATCGGTGCGGTCAACTGGCGGGGGCGCGAGTTCCGTAGATTTGGGTCGCTGCCGTCAGCTTACGCAAAACTGTTGAAATCGGCCGACCCGGACGATATTATAATCGTAATAGGATCGCACTATCTGGTAGGCGAATTCATCGATAAAATCGGATTGAAATGACGGCGAGAGAAATCAAGAACCCCAAAGGCCGGGCCGCCGAATCTTCGAAACCCGCCGGCCGGTCAAGCGGTCGAAAGGCCGCCGAATCGGTCCGCGTGCTGCGCCGGGAACTCGAAGAGAGGATCACTTCTCTAACGGAGTCGAACCGTCAACTCAAGCGGAAAATATTCGATCTTTACACGATCTTCGAGATCAGCCGTAATTTCAATGCCGTGCTGGAGTTCCAGACACTTCTGGATACGTTTATCCTGACTTCCCTGGCCCAGGTGGGCGCCTCCAAAGGTGCCATCTATCTGCGGGAACAGGGCCATTCCGACGGCTTTGCGCTGGTGAAAAAACGGGGCTCCGGCCGCTTTCCCGGCCGGGATGAAACCTTCGCTGCCGATTCCAGGCTGGCCCTTCATCTGACGAAGTTGAACCGGCCGGTCATCACCAACGAAATCATGGATGATACGGCCAGCCCGGCCGAGAGAAGAATCCTGAAGAATTTCCACCCCGGTCTAATGGTACCGTTGATTTATCAGACTGACCTCAGCGGTCTTTTGATAGTCACCGATAAGGTATCGGGCCGGGAATTCAGCATGGATGACATCGAGTTTCTGTCGATTCTGGCCAGCCAGATATCGGTGGCGATCGAGAACGCCCGTCTTTATGAAGCCGAGAAGGAGGCTACGCAGCAACTGCGCGCGGCCCAGCAGCAGTTGGTGAATTCGGAGCGGCTGGCGGCCCTGGGGGAAATGTCGGCCAAAGTCGCCCACGAGATAAACAACCCGTTGGGCATAATCAAGAACTATATCCTCCTGTTACGGCGGTCCATCTCGGACAATGTCGACGCCGAAGGCTACTCGGAGGTCGTCGGTCAGGAGATTGACCGCATAGCAAGAATCGTGAAAGAGCTTCTGGATTTCCACCGGCCTCAGAGCGTTGCCCTGGCAAAGCTCGACCTGACGGAGGTTGTCGACGATATTTTGGAACTGATGGGCCGTCAGTGTGAGAAACATAACATCAAACTGGTAAGGAACTACGGTGAGGACCTGCCGCAGATCTATGCCTCGGCGGAGAACCTCAAGCAGGTTTTTATCAACGTTGTCATAAATGCCTTCGATGTCATGCCCGGCGGCGGCACGCTCACAGTCGATATCGAACAGGATGAGGAGAATCTGCTTCTGAGATTTTCCGACACGGGACCGGGAATCTCGCCGGAGTTGGTGCCGCGCATTTTCGAGCCGTTTTTCACGACCAAGGAACCGGGCAAAGGGACCGGTCTGGGGCTTTCGGTGTGTTATGGAATAATAAAGCAGCACAAAGGGACGATAACGTATAAGAACCTTGGTACCGGTGGGAGTTTCGAGATAGTCCTGCCGGCGGCGAAGCCGGAAAGCGGTAATGGATAAAACGGCGGAAAAAATAGTCATCATCGACGACGAGAAGAGGATGTGCGATTCTCTGGCGGCGCTGCTGGGAGGCGAAGGCTACCAGGTAGAATCCTTCCAGACTTCGCCGGAGGCCGTCGAGGCCATTCGTCACGCCAAAGTCGACCTGGTTCTCACCGACATAAAAATGCCCGCGATGGACGGCTTCGAGATATTGAAAACCGTCAAGGAGATCGACGAAGAGATACCGGTGATATTGATGACGGGTTATGCCTCCCTGGACTCGGCGGTGGAGGCGGTTTCCCTGGGTGCTTATGATTACCTGATGAAGCCGGTGGAGTACACCGACCTGTCGCTGGCCGTGCGAAGGGCGCTGGAGAAAAGGAAGGCTGACCTGTCGCGGCGGCAACTCCTCGAGGAGTTGAAGATATCCAACATGATCCTCAAGCGGCGCATGAACGAGCTCAACGCACTCTACGAGGCCGGCAAGTCGATCGGCTCGACCCTGCATCTCAAGGATCTCCTCAAGCAGATCGTTACTCTGGCCTCCAACGTCACCGAGGCCACCATCGGCTCCATTATGTTGATCGATGAGGCCGGTAGTTACCTGACTATTGAAGCGGCCATTGGGCTGGAGCAGAAAATCATCGATCAGACCCGCCTGTCGCTGGGTGCTTCCATCGCCGGTTTCGTGGCGCAGAAGGGAGAACCGTTGATTGTCGCCGACGTCGAGCACGACGAGCGCTTCCGGCGCATCAACAAGGAGCGATACAGTTCCGGTTCTCTTCTTTGTGTGCCTCTTGAAATCAAGGGCAAGGTTATCGGGGTGATAAACATGGCCAATAAAGAGGACCGCCAGAGTTTCAGCCCCAACGATCTCAAACTGCTGACCACCTTCGCCTCCCAGGCGGCTGTCGCGGTGGATGATGCCAACCAGTTTGAAAAGAACCGGCGGCGCCTGGTCGAGTTCGAGATTTTGAATAAAATCTCCGGTGAGCTGCCGAACATTCAGACGATGAACGACTTCAGGGCAATCCTGATAGAGCAGCTCAGCCGTTTGTTCCCGATCGACTACTCGATGTGGTTTCACTGGGATGCCGAGATGAACACGTTAATCCCTTACGGGGCTTCGGGTGAAACCGACATTCCCCTCACCGACAGCGGGAGTATTGACCTGCGCAAGATAAGTCGCGACAGGATTTCCCTGTCGGAACTTCATATCGACGCGGCGCTTCTGGACAACATCGACGGCCTGTCAAAGCTGATAGCGGATGAAATTGAAAAGAAGGGAGCCTTCCCGGCGCCGAAGACGGCCTACATGGCCATCCCGATCAAGCACCGCGGCGAGTTGACCTACATTTTTTACCTCGGCAACAATTCCGATCGGCCCTATGCTCCGGACGATATCTCGCTGGCGCGGCTGGTAATCTCCCAGGCGGCGATTCTGTTCGAAAAGGAGAAATCGCTGCTGAACGCCACGCGACTTTTGACGATGGGCAACATGATATCCGAAATATCTCATGACCTGCGCAAGCCACTGACCTCAATCAAGGGCGGTCTCCAGATCGTGAGGGACCGCTGGCCGGAGATGGCGGAGAATTCGGAATTTTTCCAGACGGTGCATGACGAGATTCATCGCATGAACGAACTGGTCAGGGAACTGGTCGACTTTTCGAACCCCAACAAGTACGAGACCGAAAAGATCGATCTGCGGAAAGTCGTAAGGCGGGCCTCCGAGCTGGTCGGTCCCGACATGCGCAAGAAACGAATAAAGTTCGAGGCGGAATACGAGGATGCCGACTGGGACGTCATCATCAATAAGAACCAGATTCTGGAGGCGTTGCTCAACCTGTTCATCAACGCCATCGACGCCATGCCTGAAGGCGGTGAGTTGAGCGTCAAGGGCTGCATCGAGACGCCGGATCACAAGAAGGTCGATTACCTGGCCATCAAAATCACCGACACCGGGTCCGG
This sequence comes from uncultured bacterium, assembly GCA_965602205.1. Taxonomy (GTDB): domain Bacteria; phylum Zixibacteria; class MSB-5A5; order GN15; family FEB-12; genus DAOUUR01. The sequence goes on from CBFCYQ010000041.1 coordinate 6,314, forward strand.
TATCAAGAAGGAAAACCTCTCGAAGATATTTGACCGCTATTACACCACCAAAGAAACCGGCACCGGTCTGGGCCTGGCGGTGGTGGAGCGCATAATTTCAGCTCATAACGGAACGCTGTCGGTCGACTCGTCCGATGGTGGGGGCACGACGTTCAAGCTGTATTTCCCCTATACCGGCTGACACCTCTGCATCAGTTTGCGATAATTGAGCAATAAATTATAAAAGACGCTTGATTATTTCGATCGAATGCCGATAATCTAATAGTTATAGCGAGTAGTTGCTTGATTGTATGGCCAAAACCAAGACCAAAATACTTGTCATAGACGACGATCCGAAGGTTTCGTGGATCCTGTCTGAAGGCCTCTCGTCGAAGTACGATTTCGTATCGGCTCGTGATGGTGTCGAGGGTATCCAGATGGTATCCACCGAACAGCCGGACCTGGTTCTTCTGGATATCAAAATGCCCAGCATGAACGGGATAGAGGTCCTTGAGCGTCTGAACAAACTCGACGACCGTCCGGACATCATTATGATATCCGGTCACGGCGATACCAAATACGTGGTTGATTCCATAAAGCTCGGCGCGGCCGAGTTCATTAATAAGCCGTTTGACGTTCACGAGGTCGAGATTCACATAAACGGCGTTTTGGAGCGGGGCAAGCTCAAGAAAGAGGTCACTGACTTAAAGACGGAGCTGGAAGCCAAGAACGCCTACGCCGGTTTTGTTGGCGATTCGGATGCGATGCAGAAGGTCAAGGGGATCATCGAGCAGGTGGCGGATTCCGAGTTGACGGTTCTCATCCGCGGTGAATCGGGCACGGGCAAAGAGATTGCGGCGCGTTCCCTGCACCAGTTGTCTGGCCGCAAAGACAAGCCCTTTCTCAAAGTGAACTGCGCGGCTATCCCTCGTGACCTTCTGGAAGCGGAGCTGTTCGGCTACGAAAAAGGAGCCTTCACCGGCGCCCACAAGACCAAACAGGGACGTTTCGAACTGGCCAATAAAGGCACGATTTTCCTCGATGAGATCGGCGATTTGCCGCCGGAGTTACAATCGAAGCTTCTGCAGGTGCTGGAACAACAGGAGTTCGTTCGTGTCGGCGGAATACATAACATCCATGTCGACGTCCGGATAATCTGCGCGACCAATCGTAACCTGGAGACAGCCATTATCGAAAAGGGTTTCCGTGACGATCTTTTCTATCGCCTCAACGAAATCACCTTGTTTCTGCCGCCGATCAGACAGCGTCGAGAGGACATCCCGCTTCTGGCCAGCCACTTCCTGAGCAAATACAACCAGTTGTACAATAAGGAGTTTTCCGGTCTGTCGTCTGAGGTGATGGATCAGTTGACGGCCTTTTTATGGCCCGGCAATGTCCGACAACTGGAGAATATGATCAAGCAGGTGGTGGTCAGAGGGGACGAATCGATCATTATTGACCTGATCAACTCCGCCGCGACCCAGGTGGCGGGTCTAGACATGGGTGCTAACCCGCAACTGGCGGCAGACCCGGCCGGAGAGGTTGACCTGACTACATATTCACTGAAGACCCGGGTGGGTAAGACGGTGGCCAACGAGGAAAAGAAGCTTATCGCCGAGGTGCTCAACAAGACCAACTGGAACCGCCGCAAAGCGGCCGAACTCCTTGAGATAAGCTATCGCTCGCTTTTATACAAGATCAAAGACTACAACCTGAATTCAGTCAAATGACCGTCCTTGCTCTGGCCCGGATGCCACAGTATCTGTCACCTAAAGTGCAATAGCATGCCTATTTAATGCAAGGACAGTCTCTTTGGGACATCGCCCGTCTTCGAGATCCGTGGTCGGGTTTCTTCTCTCTTGCCTTTATTATCAATAAGTTAAGTTTTTGACCAAGGGCGGCTTAGGGTCCGGCTGGGAAAATATTTCTATATTTTGAGGAGATTGCCGAATGGGGTACGAATATTGCTGCTCTTTTTTTGAACAAATGTACTCAGTAAGGTAGGAAAGCCTCGCGTGACTATGCAACCCGAACAAAGTTTTGCCAGAGTACTTGATCTGGAGCTCAAGAGGGCCGAGAGATACCGCATCTTCATATCAATGATCGTGTTTGATCTATCCCTGGTCAAAGAGGTCACAAATGGCGGTACTGAATCGGTCATAGACGGTACCGTCGAACTAATCCGTAAGAACATCAGAGAGATTGATAACGTCATAGCCATGAGCGGCTGTCGGGTGGGCCTTCTGTTTCCCGAAACCCCCCGTCAGGGTGCGGAAATAGTGTCAAAAAGACTCACGGAGTTGATTAGGACTTATATCTCAGGTCTGGTCAAGAGCGATTTGGGTGAACTCATCCCTTTGGAGATGGTGTCTTACCCGGACGCGGCCGGAGCGAAGTCGATGTCTTCTTATCTAGAGGAGCTATTGGCGAGTAAAAGAAACTAATTGACCCTGTGTTTTTACCTCCCATTCCCTGGAAGATCGTCCTACCCCTCCGGACGATCTTCTGTTTTTTTAGAGATTTCCCGGCTCGACATCTCCAGCCTTAATCAAGACGTAGCGGATTATCGGCGGACCGACAGTTTCGTAGATGAGAACCGTCGCCAGGATAATTGGTGTGACGACGTTGCTTAACTCCGCGCTGCTGCGGTTGACGGTTTCGATCAGACCGATGGCTACACCGGCCTGGACCACCATACCCAGTCCCAGGCGCTTTCTGATGTCGCCGGTCAGGCGTCTCCAACGACTTACCGCGTACACGCCGATGACCTTTCCGAGGACACGGGTAATCAGGTAAACAACGCCGGCCACACCCAGGCCCGGTAAGAGTTCGAGATGAAGCGAAGCTCCAGCCAGGACGAAAAAGGCGATGTAGAGCGGTTGTTCGACCTGGCGCAGTTCAATATACACCAGGCGATGCATGAGCGAGAAGTTCGTGGTCACGGCCCCCATAATCAGGCTGGCAAAAAGGGGCTGCAGGTTGAAGGTATTAGCCAGGCCGATCACGAGAATGATGCCGGCCACGATAATCATCAAAAGCTCTGCCTGATCGTCGATGTGCTGTTCCCACCACGATATGACATAGCCGACCGCAAAGCCGATAAGCAGGGAGCCGCCCAACTCGTAGAAAGGACTGATCGCGGCGTAGAGCAGGCTTGTCCCGTGAGTCGATATCTCGACAACCGACAAGGCGAACTCAAATGTCAGGATGCATACAATATTGGAGGTGGCCACGATAGTGACGAGGGTATCGGTGAAGTCGCCCTTGGCCTCGTATTCACGGATAACCAGCAGGGGCGCCGCCGGTGCGGTGGCGATAGCGATTGTTCACAGAAGCAGGGCGGGATATATGTGAAGCCCGACCAAATGCAGGGCCAGCGTCACCAGGACAAAAGTAGCCACGCTTTGCCCGACCGTCAGCCACAGTACTTTCCGGCCCACCGAACGAATGTGATGAATTTCAAACACCCCGCCGATAGCGAACATGATCAACCCGAGCGCCAGATCGTTGATTATCGAAAGGCTGGCCACGGTCTCTTTCGAAATGAGGTGGAGTACCGAGGGACCGATGACGATACCGGTCAGGAGGTAACCGGAGACTCTGGGCAGTTTCAAGTGCCGCGCCGCCTTACCGCCCAGAAGCCCCAGAAGCATCACCGCCCCCACCGGGGCAAGGTAATCCAGGGTAAACGAAAAGACTGACTCGGTACTAATCATGGTGGAAAGTATATCGTGCAGGCAAATCCGCAAAACAAAAAGCCAGGTGTTGACCGGTTAGTGAAAACGGATTACGTCTCGTTGACAGCAGAGAGCAGAGTTCGCAACTCGGCGGCAAGAGCCCGGCACCTCGCCACACTGTCGGGCGGCGCCTCAACACCCGCTTAGAAAATGTTTTATGGTCGAGTAGTGCAAAAAATCGAAATGGTAGCACTCATGTGTAGAGGCTACGACCAGCGCCTGCCAGGTTGTCAGCATCGGTGTCATAGTCAGCCGGTTGTGCCAGGCCACAAAATTCATGGCGGCCGTGAAAGCCTCCGGCGATACCAGGGCGCGTAGGTCGTTATGTGATTTCAACGTCGCGCGGTCATTCATTATTCGTATATACGGACGCGGGCCGCCAAACCGTGGAGTATTAATGAATTTTCGGTATACGCTCGGGACAAAAGGGTTGCCATCACTAACGGACGGTTATGCCGGGGCGTGGGGGAAAGGCCGGGTGGGGATGCCTACCAGCCAAGGATCTGTTCGAGATTCTTGTTAAGCTTCTGGGTTCGTTCCTGGTAGTCTTCTTTCTTGGCCTTTTCTTTTTCAATGACCTCTTTGGGGGCGTTGGCAAGGAAGTCGGCGTTGGCCAGTTTCTTGGATGTCCTTTCCAGGAGGTTCTGCAGGTTCTGCAGCTCGCCTTCGAGGCGCTTTTTTTCCACTTCGATGTCGATCAACCCCGACAGCGGGACGAAAATCTCGGCGCCGGAAATGACGGTTGAGGCCGACACCGGCGGTTTCTTGATGTCGGTGCCGGTGTGCAGTTCCTCGACGCGCGCCAGGGAGCGGAAATATTCGATATGTTTTCCCAGAAGCTCACCGAAGGCGGGATCATTCACCCTGATATACAGGTCGGATTTTTTGCCGGGATGGACATTAAGTTCGGCCCGCACCGCGCGCACCGCCGTTACCACCGCCTGTATCTGTTCCAGGCTTTGTTCCAGGGCGTCGTCGATATGCTTGCCGTCGGACGCGGGCCAGGGCTGGCTGCTGATGGATGCCCGCGGATCGTCACTTATGTCCAGAAGATCAAGATAGATTTGCTCGGTGACGAAGGGAATAAACGGGTGGAGCAATTTCAGGATTTTGTCAAGGACGTAGGTGGCGACGTTGAGCGAACCCTCCCTGATCGATGCTCCGGGCCGGTCGGGCTTGATGAGTTCCACATACCACGAACAGTAGTCATTCCAGACGAAATTGTACAGCGTTTTGGCGGCGTTAGAGAGGCGGTATTCGTCGAAGGCGCGGTCGACCTGGCCGACCGTGCGTTCCAGCCGCGAGAGTATCCATCGGTCAAAAATAACCAGATCGTTGTCATCGACGGTATCGACGACCGCATGATGTTCGCCGAGGCGCATCTTCACGAAGCGGGAGACCTGGTGCAGTTTGTTGACGAAGTTGCGGCCGATCTCGAAGGTATTTTTGCTGATCCAGGGATCCTGACCGTCGGGGGTCGCCAGCACCAGGGATACGCGGAGAGCATCGGCACCGTGCTTTTCGATTATCTCCAGCGGGTCGATGCCGTTGCCGAGCGATTTGGACATTCTGATGCCGTTGGCGTCACGGACGGTGCCGTGGATGTACACGTCGGAAAAGGGCTCTTTGCCGGTGAACTCATATCCGGCCATGACCATCCGGGCCACCCACAGAAAAATGATACCGGGATCCGTGACGAGCACCTTGGTGGGATAGAACTTGTTCACGTCCCCGGTGGCATCGGGCCAGCCCATGGCGGAGAACGGCCACAGCCAAGATGAGAACCAGGTGTCAAGAACGTCTTCGTCCTGGACAAGGGTCTGCGGATCGTAACCGGGACAGTCTTCGGCGGTGGGACGTTCGACGGACACGAAGTAGGCGCCGTCCTCGGCATACCATACCGGAATGCGGTGGCCCCACCAGAGTTGGCGGGAGATACACCAGTCGCGGATGTTTTCCATCCAGTGCAGGTATGTTTTTGACCAGTAATCCGGATGGAATCTGACCTTGCCCGTCCGCACGGCCTCGATGGCCGGTTTGGCCAATTCCTGCATCTTCACGAACCACTGATCGGACAGGTAGGGTTCGATGATATTATTGCAGCGATAGCAGGTGCCCGCCGACAACTGGTATTTTTCGGTTTTCTCCAGGAAGCCCTTTTTCTTGAGTTCCTCGACGAGTTGCTTGCGGGCATCGTCAAGATCCAGCCCCTTGAATTTGCCGGCATTCTCGTTCAGGGTGCCGTCGGTATTGAGGATGTTTATTTCTTCGAGGTCGTGGCGCAGGCCGATCTCGAAGTCGTTGGGATCGTGCGCCGGAGTAACCTTAACCACGCCGGTGCCGAACTCGGGGTCGACGAAACTGTCGGCGATGATGGGAATCTCGCGCTCCAGAATGGGCAGGATAACCATTTTGCCCACGTACTTGGTGTACTTACCGTCCTTGGGATTGACGGCCAGGGCGGTGTCACCCAGCATCGTCTCGGGCCGGGTGGTCGCCACCATCAGGTAATCATCGGAACCTTTGATTTTGTACTTTATGTACCACAGGTGGCTGGGAAATTCTTTGTGTTCGACTTCGTCGTCGGACAACGAGGTGCGGCAGGAGGGGCACCAGTTGACGATGCGGTGACCACGGTATATCCAGCCTTTCTTGTAGAGGTGTACGAATACGTGGCCGACGGCTCGCGACAGGCCCTCATCAAGAGTGAAGCGGGTGCGATCCCAATCGCAACTGCAGCCCATTTTCTTGATCTGGTTGAGGATTTTTTCTTTGTTGCTATAGGCCCACTCAGCGGTGCGTTCGACGAATTTTTTCCGGCCCAGCTCCCGGCGAGTAGTACCCTCTTTGACCAGTCGCCTCTCGACCACGACCTGCGTGGCAATGCCCGCATGATCGGCTCCCGGTATCCAGACGGCTTCAAAGTTCTGCATCCGGTGCTTGCGGATAAGGATATCCTGGATAGTATCGTTCAGGGCGTGCCCCAGGTGGAGGACATCAGTGACGTTGGGAGGCGGAATGACGATGGTGTATGATGGTTTTGCCGAATCGGTGTGGCCAGCGAACTGCCCGGCATCGAGCCAGCGCTGGTAGAGCTTATCCTCGACATCAGCGGGGGCGTAGGCCGTCGATCTTTTCCTGTTGTGGTCGTTATTGTTGCTCATTATCAGTTTTTTCTCTATATTCTGCGTCCGGAGCCAAGGCTCGGCCGCTCCGCTCGTAAAACCTTACAGTATACTTTTGCGAGCGCAGTTTGTCAAGGCGCGAAACTCTCCGGCGAAGGGTACACGGTTAATCTATTGGGAATTAACGTCTTTACGTATGTCGGACACAAGCAGACAGATTTTAGACCCTAAATTACGCGCTTTCGAGCGTCTTGTCAGGATCATGGCGATTCTGCGATCCGAGGACGGCTGCGCCTGGGATCGCAAGCAGACTCATCAAAGCCTGTTGCCCTACCTGATTGAAGAAACTTATGAAGTCGTGGAGGCCATACAGGTCGGCGATTACGCCGAACTCAAGGAAGAACTGGGCGATCTTCTGTGCCAGGTGGTTTTTCACGCGCAACTCGCCGCCGAGCGGGATGATTTCGATATTGATGACTCCGTCAACGCCATTGCTGAAAAACTGATAAACCGCCATCCACATGTTTTCAAAGAAAAAGCCGACCTGGAGCCACAGCAGGTTCGGGACCAGTGGGAGAAAATCAAGATCAATAACGAGGAGAAGAAATCGGTTCTGGCGGGGTTACCGAAGTCGATGCCGGCCCTTATGATGGCCTTTCGGATGGGAGAGAAAGCCGGGGGGCTGGGGTTCGACTGGGATGACGCGACGGAGGTGTTGGACAAGCTCGAGGAAGAAACCAGGGAAATAAAACAGGAATTGCAGGCGGGCGACAAGGACCGTCTGGCCGAGGAGATCGGTGACCTTCTTTTCGCCACGGCATCGCTGGCCCGGAAGCTCGAGATTGACCCGGAACTGGCCTTGAAAAAGGCGCTGCTCAAATTCAAAAGGCGTTTCGAGAAACTCGAAAAACATATCAAGGAGAAGGGTCGGAGTTTCGACGACTACACATTGAGTGAGTTGGAGGATATCTGGCAGAGTCTGAAAGGCTGAATATTGCTCAGGATGGTAGTCAGAGACCCATTTTAGCAGAAACGGCGCCGTCGCGAGGGCGTTTTTTTTTGTTGTGTTCGGATGTGGCGATGGTTAGTTTGGCGTGCTATAGCGACAACTATAAAATGAGGGAATTAAAAATGAGAAAGTCAACTATCCTTGTCTGTCTTCTGGTGGGAATTATGGCGGCGAACGCGGGCGCGACCGAAACCAGGGTCCTGACTCTGGGGGAGAACAATATGATCCTGCTGGATGAGGCCAACATCACGCTGTTTCCTTCCCGCCTCTTCGACTACCCGAAGCTCGCCGTGGCCGAGTTCGGTCGCATCGAACAGGTCGCGGCGGGGGCTGCGGACGCCGATGCAGAGCTTCCGGAGTTCCGGCAGTTCGGTCTGCACTGGAAGTACGGAAGCAAGAAACCCTGGGTGCTCGGCACCTACTTTTACAATTCGGAGTTTCTCTACCCGTTGAATTTCAAGGGGCAGCCGACCGTTTTTGACGCCAACGAATTCTTCGCGCGCGGTTACGGTTACCAGGAGGACCCCACCGAGGATTTCTATCGCTTTATTCTCTGGGATTTCTTTTCGTCGGATGCGGATGATTACCTGCGAGACAATACGGCTTTGATGTCGAACCAGCGGGTCGATCTTTATTACAGCCGCGAGCTGTTTGACAATACGTTCGGTTTTCACTTCGGACGGGTGCAGAGTTCCTGGGAATTCGATGCTACCAACAACAATTCGGAGAAATCCTACCGGGTTTACTCTTTCGATGCGGGCATGACGATGCGTAACGGTCTTCTCGACTGGGCTGTCGGTGTCGACTTCACCGGTTTCAAGGATAAGGATGACAACGGCAATGACCTGACCAAGCCGTCCGGCGGCTTCAGCTTCGATTTAAAGGGCCGTTATTTCCATATGCTGAATTCCACCTACACCATTATTCCTCACCTTACGTTCGCCACGGGCAAGATCGGGGCTAAGTATTACGAGATAGTGGGAGACGATACCGAGTTACGGCAGACCGACGAGTACAGCATGACCACCCTGAATCTGGGTGTCGGCCTTCAGGGCACGCCGGCCACCAATGTACTCATGGTGATGGATTTCGGTTTGATTATGGATCGTTTCAAAGGCGCCTTCAAGCCCGAGGGCGACGACGAGGAGGAAGCCAGCCTCAAGACCACCACCCTGCCTTATTTCAAAGTGGGTTTTGACGCCGACGTCTTCAAGTGGCTCGATGTCCGTTTCGGATCAAGAACGTACTGGGAAAACAGAACCGTCGAAGTAGATGACGGCGGCAAACAGAAATGGCATTATTCCGATAACCAGACCTATCTTGGGTTCGGCTTCCATTTCAACCGGCTGCACATCGACACCCGCACCGACCCGAACCTGTTTCTCGACGGCTTCAATTTCATATCGGGCGAGGACACGGAGATGAACTGGCAGATATCGGCGGTCTACGAGTTCTAAGAGTTTTTGGAAAACTACATGAGTTGAAAAGCCCGGCCAGAGTGCCGGGCTTTTCGTATTTTGCTGCTGAGCCGGTGCCGGGGTCGCGACCTGTCGCAGGAGATTTACACGCCCCGGGTAATCTATTGCTCGGACAATGCGAAGAAATTGTCAAGGAGACGGAAGTTGAGCGATCGCGTCCGGGCGGCAATTGGCCGGTAGACTTCAATTATCTCGTCTTTGGTACGGCCGAATTCGGCCAACTCATCGCTATAGGCATCACACCAGCGGGGGACTTCTTCCGGATCGACTTCGAGATGGAATATCATGGCATAGGCATGGCCGTTGACGAAGACCTGGTTGTGGCAGTTTTCGCCGTATGCCAGCAGACGTGCCGTGGCCGGTACGCCGAAAGTATCACCGTGCCAGTGGAAGACCTGAAAAGACCTGTCAAAGCCCCGAAACAGCGGATCCTGCAAACCCCGCTCGGTCAGACGGACCTCGTACACGCCTATCTCTTTGACAGGACTGGCGGTCACGGCAGCGCCGAGAGTCATCGCCAGGATCTGCCCGCCGAAACATAATCCGAGGTAAGGGACATCTTTTTTTGCTATCTGATCGACAAATGAAAACAGGTCTTTCAGGTACTGGTGCTCGTGGTAGCGCGCGGCCGGATGAGGACAGCCAAGATTTATAATTGCGCCGATATCGTCGGGGTCCGGCAATG
>CBFCYQ010000042.1:0-16156 GCA_965602205.1 uncultured bacterium
TCGAGTTTCCCGGCGACATTATCGGGATGGTGCTGAACCTGGAAGAGGACAACGTCGGCGCCGCTATCTTCGGTCCGGTCACGAATATCAGCGAAGGCGACACGGTGCGCCGAACCGGCAAAGTGGCCCAGGTCCCCGTCGGTGAAGCTGTGGTTGGCCGGGTCGTCGATCCCCTGGGTCAGCCGCTGGACGGTAAAGGCCCGATTGTGACCGACAAGTACCGGGTTATTGAAGGCCACGCCCCCAACGTAGTGCAGCGTCAGCCGGTAAAGGAGCCGCTCCAGACGGGCCTGAAAGCCATTGACTCGATGATCCCGATCGGCCGCGGCCAGCGTGAATTGATTATCGGGGACCGCCAGACCGGCAAGACCGCCCTGGCGATCGACGCCATTATCAACCAGAAGAAAAGCGACGTGTTCTGCATTTACGTGGCCATCGGCCAAAAGGCCTCGACGGTGGCACGGGTGGTCGAGATACTCCGCCTTCATGGCGCTATGGAGTATACGACAGTGGTCTGCGCGACGGCGACCGACCCGGCGCCACTGCAGTACATCGCACCTTACTCCGGGTGTGCCATGGGCGAGGAATTCCTGCACAACGGCCAGCATGTCCTGTGTGTGTACGATGACCTGTCCAAGCAGGCCCAGGCTTACCGCCAGTTGGCACTGCTCTTGCGGCGGCCGCCCGGACGAGAAGCCTACCCGGGAGACATTTTCTATTGCCACTCGCGCCTTTTGGAACGGGCGGCCAAGCTCTCCGACGAACTCGGCGGCGGTTCCCTGACGGCGCTGCCTATTATTGAGACGCAGGCCGGGGACATCTCGACGTACATTCCCACCAACGTCATATCCATCACCGACGGCCAGATATTTCTGGAATCGGAGTTGTTTTTCGCCGGTGTGCGGCCGGCCATCAATGTGGGTATTTCCGTCTCACGCGTGGGCGGCAAGGCCCAGCTCAAGATGATGAGGCAGGTGGCCGGATCGCTCAAGCTGGATCTGGCCCAGTACCGTGAACTGGCCGCTTTCACGCAGTTCGGCTCCGACCTCGACGAGGCGACTCAGAAACAGCTCAATCGGGGTGACAAGATGGTGGAGCTTCTCAAACAGGGGCAGTATGTGCCCATGCCCGAGGCCAAGCAGGTCATGATGATCTGGGTGGGTACCAAGGGATACCTGGATGACATCCCCTCCGATGCGATCGGCAAGTTTGAAGAGGAGTTCTTCGCCTTCTGTGAGCGGGAATATCCTGAGATCGAACTTAACCTGGACAAGGAAAAGGTGATTTCCGAGTCGACCGATGCCAAGCTCAAGGAGGCCACTGAAAAGTTCAAGACGCAGTTCAAGCCGGGTAAGTGACGCCTTGCGGCGCACCCCTTCGCCGGACTGGAACTTATAACGATTTTACGCATACAGGTGAAAGTGATAAGGCCCCGAACGATAGTAAACGCCTGCAGTCTTGTTATGCGGGATCCGCGATTTAGTTGATTGGGAGAGTAACGACCTGTAAATATGCCAACACTACGTGAAGTAAAGAAACGAATCAGAACCGTCGAATCCACGCGGCGCATCACCAGCGCTATGGAAATGGTGGCGGCGGCCAAGCTCAGGCGGGCGCAGCAACGAGTCGAGCAGTCCCGGCCCTACGCGGCCAAACTCGATGAGATGCTCTCGCATCTGGCGGCTGGCTCCACCGGCGAGATTGTCCACCCCTACTTCGAGGAACGCGAAGTCACAAAAAGGACGCTGGTGGTTGTCACCTCCGACCGGGGGCTGTGTGGTTCGTTCAATTCGAATGTCCTCCGCCGGGCTGTCGACTGGCTCGAGGTCAACCGGGGCGCCGAGGTGGACCTGGTGACGATCGGCAAGAAAGGCAACGATTTCTTCAGACGTCGCAGATGGCCGATCACGCAATATTACGCCGACTTTGAAGGAGTCCTCGATTATGCCAAGGCGCGCTCCATTGTCGCCTTTTTGACCGAACGCTTTGTCGCCGGCGACACCGACGAGATCAACCTGTTGTTCACACGATTTCTCTCGACCGTCCGTTACAAAATTTCCCTGGAGAAGTATTTGCCGATTTCCAGGCCTGCCGTGGAGTCCGGCAAGGAAGTGAATCTGGAATATATCTTCGAGCCCTCACCGGAGGAGATCTACGCGGCGTTAATGCCCGGCTACACGACGACCAAGATGGTAACAGCCCTGGTGGAGTCGTTTGCCAGTGAGCACGGCAGCCGCATGATTGCCATGGGCAATGCCACCAAGAACTGCGCGGAGATGATTGACGCCCTGACACTGGATTACAACAAGGTTCGCCAGGCGCAGATTACCAAGGAACTGCTGGAGGTAGTCTCCGGCGCCGAGGCCCTGAGGGGGTAATGATCAAGAATAGAGTATTTCATGATATGGAGAATGTTTAATGGCTCAAAATACGGGAAAAGTCGTTCAGGTAATTGGACCGACCGTGGACTGCAAATTTGACGCCGATTCCCTGCCGAACATCTTGAATGCCGTCAAGATCGTCGATAAGAAACGGGATATCGATCTGACCGTCGAGGTCGCCATGCATATCGGCGATAATGTCGTCCGCTGTGTGGCTATGGCCACCACTGATGGACTGGTACGGGGGATGGAGGCGGTCGACACCGGCACCACCATTACGGTACCGGTAGGCGAGACCTCTCTGGGCCGGATCTTCAACCTTATAGGCGACACCATTGACAAAAAGCCGCCTCTGCCGGCCGATGTCCCGCGCATGCCGATTCACCGCAAGGCGCCGACCTTAGAGGAGCAGTCGGTGACGGCCGAGATGTTCGAAACCGGGGTCAAGGTCATCGACCTGCTGGAGCCGTACTCCAGGGGCGGCAAGGTCGGGTTGTTCGGTGGCGCCGGCGTGGGCAAGACGGTCATTATCCAGGAGTTGATTCACAATATCGCCACCGAACACGGCGGCTATTCCGTCTTCTGCGGCGTCGGCGAGCGCACCCGTGAGGGCAACGACCTCTGGCTGGAGATGACCGAATCAGGTGTCATTGAAAAGACGGCCATGGTCTTCGGCCAGATGAACGAGCCGCCCGGTGCCCGTCTGCGCGTGGGTCTTTCCGGTCTGACGATTGCCGAATATTTTCGCGACGAGGCCAACCAGGATGTTCTCGTCTTTATCGACAACATCTTCCGCTTCGTCCAGGCGGGATCGGAGGTCTCGGCTTTGCTGGGGCGGATGCCGTCGGCGGTGGGATATCAACCCACGCTGGGCACCGAAATGGGCGCCCTGCAGGAGCGGATTACTTCGACCAGAGCCGGTTCCATCACCTCGGTACAGGCTATTTATGTGCCGGCCGATGACCTGACTGACCCGGCCCCGGCCACCACGTTCTCGCACCTGGACGCCACCACCGTGCTGTCGCGCCAGATCGCCGAGTTGGGCCTTTACCCGGCCGTTGACCCTCTCGACTCGACCTCGCGTATCCTTGACCCCAACGTCGTTGGTGAAGAGCACTACCGTGTCGCCCGGGAAGTGCAGTCGATCCTGCAGCGCTATAAGAACTTGCAGGATATCATCGCCATCCTCGGTATCGATGAACTGTCCGAGGAGGACAAACTCACCGTCCAGCGGGCGCGCAAAATCCAGCGATTTCTGTCACAGCCGATGTTTGTGGCCGAAGCCTTTACCGGCAAGCCGGGCTCCTACGTCAAGGTCGAAGACACCATTGCGGGATTTAATGCCCTCATCTCCGGCGAAGTGGATCATATCCCCGAGCAGGCTTTCTTTATGGTCGGTGGGCTTGAGGAAGTGTACCAGAATTACGAGAAAATGAAGAAATAACGCTTATGTTCCACCTGTCTATCGTTACTCCGGAGCAAGTTTACTATGACGCCGAGATAAGGTCTCTGACCGTGCCCGGTACCGAAGGCTATCTGGGCATCCTGTCGCACCACGCGCCGCTGATAACGGCGCTGCTACCGGGCAAGATCGAGTTCCGCGATGCCGAGGACCAGGTGCACATTCTGGCGGTATCCGCCGGTTTTCTGGAGGTTTCATCAAACAGGGCCTCGATTTTGGGGGAGGCCGTGGAGCGGGCCGATGAGATCGACATCGAGCGCGCCCGGGCAGCCTACGAGCGGGAAAAAAGACGCATTATCTCTGCCGGCAAGGGCGAAACCGAAATCGACCTGCCGCAGGCACGGGCCGGCCTGGAGCGAGCCGCCAATCGTATCCGCATTTACGAGGAGACGCACTAAGGCTCTTCAACCAAGACCGGCGGCGCGAGCCGGGCCTGTTTGACCCCGTATTGGACGCTTTGGAGGCCGAAAAACAGCGAGTCAAAGAGGACGAAACTAGTCTATGTCACCCCTTAAGTCTTTGGTTTGCAAAGCGTTCTGCCCGCCATTTCTACTTGACTTTTCTGCCACATTAATGTAACATAACAAGCTATGATATTGGACTTGCGGGAACTTGAAACCTTTCCCGCTGCGACGCTGTTACAGAGTCAGCCCGGGGAGTTGGAAATAGAATTCGATGGACTGACGGCTGTAAAAAACGCCGGGCTGGAGTTGAAGATTCAGAAATCCGGTGAGGAGTATTTTTGCCAGGGGGTTGTGAAGACCCTGGTGACACTGGAGTGTTCGCGCTGCCTGGAGGAGTTTGACAAGGCGCTGACCGGCAGCACCGATTTTATTGTCTGCGCCAAAGGCTACCACGATAAGGATGGCGACGTAATAGACGACGAGGATTACGCCCATTTCAAGGGTGACGATCTTCGGGCCGATGTTACGGAATTGGTGCAACAGGCCATTATTTTGGCCGTAGGCATGAAGCCGTTGTGCTCCGAAGCGTGTCGCGGTATCTGTTCGCAGTGCGGTGTGAATCTTAACGATCAGACGTGTAATTGTAGTGATAAAATACATGACGAACGCTGGGAAGACCTGAAAAAGCTTTCCGGTCAGTAAGAGCAATAACGTAAAGGATTAAGAGAATGCCACTTCCGAAGCGCAGACACTCCCGAACTCGAGGGCGCAAACGTCGCACGCATTGGAAAATTGCCACTCCCAATGTCGTCGACTGTCCGCATTGTCATCATCCCCGCTTGCCCCATCACGTGTGCTCCAATTGCGGCTACTATAACGGCCGGCAAATTATTGAGCCCCGGGCCGAAGCATAGCCGACCGGACAACCTGAATTAAGGAATAAAACGGAAACACGGAAGGCGTGACGGCAGACAAAATACATACAGTTGCCCTGGATGTCATGGGGGCTGAAAGCGGTCTGGAGCCGATGATCGAGGGAGGTCTCCAGGCGGTGAAAAAGGTGGGTGAGTCTCTGCGCGTCGTTTTCGTGGGACGCCGGGAAGAAATCACACGGATTCTGTCGACTCATCGCGACCTTCCCGCGAACGTTTCCGTGCAGCATGCCGAGCGCGCGGTGCCGATGCATATCTCGGCGACCGACGGTGTGAGGATGCGGGACAGCTCTATCGCCGTGGGCCTGGCGCTGGTCAGAGACCAGCGGGCCGACGCCTTCGTGTCACCGGGCAATACCGGCGCGGTCATGGCCTCTTCGCTTTTGACGCTGGGTCGCCTGGAAGGTGTCAGCCGACCGGCCATTGCCGCCTTCTTTCCCACCTCGACGGGGCGGCCGACGGTGGTGCTCGATGTCGGCGCCAACGCCGATTGCAAACCGCATCACCTGTCCCAGTTTGCCATCATGGGGTCGGTCTATGCCGCCGCCATCTTCGATCTGGAAGCCCCCCGTGTCGGTCTCGTCTCCATAGGTGAAGAGCGCAGCAAAGGGAATGAACTCATCTTCAACGCTCAGAAGCTGCTGAAGAGTTCGAATATCAACTTCGTCGGCAACGTCGAGGGCCGGGATGTCCTCTCGGGGACGGTTGATGTTGCCGTGACGGACGGGTTTACCGGCAACATCATGCTTAAGTTTGCCGAATCAATCAAACCGATGCTGGTCAAATCAGTGAAGCGCCAGATTCAAACCAACATTTTTTCGCGCATGGGAGTCATGCTGCTGCTGCCGTTCCTCAAGAGAATGAAGAACACTTTTGACTACGCCGAAGCCGGGGGAGCCCCCCTTCTGGGCGTGAACGGCGTCGTTATCATATCGCACGGTTCGTCCAATGCCAGGGCTATAGGCAACGCCATTGTGGTGGCCTACGAGATGGCTGCCAGAAAGATCAGGCAGCATATTCACGACGAACTGGAAACCAATCACTTTGGAAGAAATAATGGATCAAAAAATAAGGGCCAGAATAATCGGAACGGGGTCGTATACTCCCCCCCGGCGCATGACTAATGCCGACTTCGAGAAACTGGTCGATACATCCGACGAGTGGATAACCACGCGCACCGGCATCAAGGAACGCCGGATTGCCGATGACAAGATGACCTCGGCCGACATGGCCGTAGAGGCCTGCAAAGGGGCGCTGGAAATGGCCCGTTGTCAGCGGGAGGAGATCGACCTGCTGGTGGTGGGCACGGTCACGCCCGACTACCGTTTGCCGTCATGTGCCTGTGTTGTGCAGGAAAAGCTGGGTCTGCCCAATGCCGTGGCTTTCGATGTTGTCGCCGCGTGCGCCGGTTTCATCAACGGCCTGTCGATAGCCAGTTCGTTCATACAGTCGGGCGCTTACAAAAAGATTCTGGTGGTGGGCACCGAAAAGCTGTCGGCGTTTACCAACTACAAGGACCGCAATACCTGCGTCCTGTTCGGTGACGCGGCCGGGGCGGCGGTGGTGGCCGGCGACAACGGCGACCGCGGCATCCTGTCGACCTATCTCAAATCGGACGGCCGTATGCGAGAGCTGCTGTGGGCCCGGGTTGGCGGCACGGTGAACCCCTACACGGCTGATTTCGACTACAACGGTTCCGATAAGATAGGGATGAACGGTTCCGATGTCTTTAAGGTCGCCGTGCGCGAGATGGCTAACGCCGTCCACAAGGTGCTCGATACGGCCGGAGTGGAGGCCTCGCAGGTATCGCTGGTGGTGCCGCACCAGGCCAATATTCGCATCATTGAAGCGCTGGCCAAACGGCTCAAGGTGGACATGAGCAGGGTCTTTCGCAACATTGAGAAATTCGGCAACACCTCATC
This sequence comes from uncultured bacterium, assembly GCA_965602205.1. GTDB lineage: Bacteria > Zixibacteria > MSB-5A5 > GN15 > FEB-12 > DAOUUR01. The sequence goes on from CBFCYQ010000042.1 coordinate 7,102, forward strand.
CGCGTCGGTGCCGCTGGCGCTCGACCAGGCCAACCGCGCCGGGAGAATCAAGGAGGGTGATTTGGTCGCCATGGTGGCTTTTGGCGGCGGGTTAATCTGGGGCGCAGCCCTGGTGAGGTGGTGAAGTAATGGGCAAGACAGTCCTGTTCTTCCCCGGACAAGCTTCCCAATACGTCGGCATGGGCCGGGATCTGTATGATTCTTCACCGGCCGTTCGTCGACTGTACGAGTTGGCCTCGGCTCAAATAGGCTCGGACATCGCCAGGATATCCTTCGAGGGTCCGGCCGACGAATTGAAACAGACCCGCTTCACACAGCCGGCCATTCTCCTGCATTCCCTGGCAGTGCTGACGGTGCTCGGTCACGATCTGCCGTCGTTTGACTTCGCCGCCGGTCACTCCCTGGGCGAGTATGCCGCCCTCGCGGCTACGGGGGCCCTTTCGTTTGAGGATGCTGTCCGCGCCGTCGTGAAACGAGCCGACCTGATGGAACAGGCATGCCGGCAGAGGCCCGGGACAATGGCCGCCATAATCGGCCTCGACGAGTCGCAGATCGAACAGGTGTGCCAAAAGGCCGCCGCGGCCGGGATCGTCGTCCCCGCCAACTATAACTCCGGGACCCAGGTAGCCATATCCGGGACTATCGCCGGTGTGGAAGCGGCTGTGGAGCAGGCCAGGCTGGCCGGCGCCAAGAGGGCGCTGATGCTGGAGGTGGGCGGGGCTTTTCATTCGCCCCTGATGGAATCGGCCCGTGATGGTCTTCAGGATTATTTGAGCGATATCGAGATTAACGATCCTTCGTGTCCCGTCGTCCCGAACGTGACAGCCACGGCGGTGACGACTGGAGAAGATATTCGCCGGCTGCTGGTGGCTCAGATCACGGCGCCGGTCAAGTGGGCACAGACTATGAGCCTGCTGCGCGAGAGCGGCGTGACCGCGGTACTGGAGATCGGCCCTGGAAAGGTGCTTAGTGGCCTGGCCAAACGGGATATGCGCCCCGAAAAGATGGTTTTTTTGGATACATTGGCCGATATCGACAAGTTCAGGGAAGTGTCTGTCTCATAAGAGGAGAGGAAATGGATTTCACCGACAGGACGGTAATAGTTACCGGTTCCCAGAGAGGGATCGGGCGCGCCATCGCCGAAGAATTTGCGGCGCTGAATGCCAACGTCGTCATCTGTGACCTCGATCAGGAGGCGGTCGAAAAAACCGCTGCCGAGATCGGTCCCAGGGCGATCGGCCTGAGCGCCAACGTGGTCAGCCTCGAGGACATCGAAAACCTCTTTGCCCGCGCCGTGGAAAAATTCGGGCGAATTGACATCCTGGTCAACAATGCCGGTATTGCGCGCGATACCCTCATGATCCGTATGGACGAAAAAGATTGGGATCAGGTACTTGACACCAATCTGAAAGGTGCTTTTCTTGTCACGAAAACTGCGGCCAGGCTGATGATGAAACAGAAATACGGTCGTATCATTAATATTAGTTCCGTCGTAGGGCTGACCGGCAATGCCGGACAGGCCAACTACTCGGCCTCCAAGGCGGGGCTGATCGGCCTGACCAAGACGGCCGCCAAAGAGTTGGCATCGCGCGGAATAACCGTCAATGCCGTGGCTCCCGGGTTTATCGATACCGATATGACCCGGGTCCTGTCTGACGCTACCAGGGAGGGCTTCCTTTCGGGAATACCGCTCAAACGTCCCGGCGCTCCGAAAGACGTAGCCTCGGCGGTGCTCTTTCTGGCCTCGGATCAGGCGGCGTACATAACGGGACAGGTTATCGCCGTTGACGGCGGTTTGTCGATGTAGAAAACAGCGAAATGAAATTATAAAGGAGTTCAAACATGTCAGTCGAACAGAGAGTCAAGGAAATCATCGTTGAACAACTCGGTGTCGAGGCCGGCCAGGTTACGGAAAACGCCAAGTTTGTTGAAGACTTGGGAGCTGATTCGCTCGACACAGTGGAACTGGTAATGGCATTAGAGGAGGAGTTCTCCATCGAAATTCCCGATGAGGATGCCGAGAAAATCGCCACCGTCACCGACGCTATCAATTATATCGCCGAGCATGCCAGCAAAGAAGGTTAGTTCGCATTGGACAATATGAAGAGAAGGGTTGTCGTTACGGGGATGGGGGTGGTCTCTCCCGTCGGGAATACCCTCGCTGAGTTCTGGAATTCAGTGCTGGAGGGGAAGTCCGGCGTCGGTCCGGTAACGCGGTTCGATGCCTCCGCCTATACCGCACAGATAGTGGCCGAAGTAAAGGACTTCGACCCGTTCCGGTACATCGAGAAAAAAGAGGTGCGGCGCATGGATCTGTCGGAGCAGTACGCCATCGTCGCTACCGAGCAGGCTCTACAGGACTCGCAGCTTGATTTGGGCGCGGTCGATCTCGATCGCTGTGGTGTTGTCATCGGGTCCGGGATTGGGGGCATTTCCACCTTCGAGAAACAACACGGTCTTCTGACTACCTCCGGCCCGACGAAAGTCTCGCCGTTCTTCATCCCCATGATGATTATTGATATGTGCGCCGGACTGGTCTCTATCCGCCACGGATTCCGGGGACCCAACTACGCCACCGTGTCGGCCTGCTCATCGTCGGCGAATGCTATCTCGGATGCTTTCCGGATCATTCAGAGAAATGAAGCCGATATAATGATAAGCGGTGGCGCCGAAGCGACCATTACCCCCACTGCCCTGGCCGGGTTCTGTCAGGCGCGGGCGATTTCGACCCGTAACCACGAGCCCGAAAAGGCGTCACGGCCTTTCGATAAAGATCGAGACGGCTTTGTGATGGGCGAGGGCGCAGCCATTCTGGTGCTGGAGGAATACGAGTTCGCCAAATCCCGTGGGGCCACGATTTACGGAGAGGTCCTGGGTTCGGGCATGAGCGCCGATGCTCACCATATGACAGCACCCCATCCGGATGGGCGCGGGGCGCGCCGGGCGATGGAACTGGCGATCAAAGACGCCGGTCTCTCACCCGCTCAGATCAATTACATTAACACTCACGGAACCTCCACGCCTCTTGGTGATATCGCCGAGACGAAAGCCATAAAGGAGGTATTTGGAGATCGTGCCTACCAGATCCCCTGTAACTCGACAAAATCCATGATCGGGCACATTCTCGGGTCGGCGGGTGCCATTGAACTGGCCACCACTTTGAAATCCATTCAGGAGAAAGTGTTGCATCCCACCGTCAATCTTGACCGGCCCGATGAGGAGTGCGATCTTGACTATGTACCCCATAAGAAAAGAGAATGGAATACTACCCACGCTCTATCGAACTCCTTTGGCTTCGGAGGTCACAACGTATCGCTGGTGGTAGGCCAGGCTAATAGTGCACCGTAGATGGGCTTTTTTGGCAGAATAAGGTCATATTTCAGGTCGGACGAAGGTGCGGAATACAATCCGGATCTGGACGAGTTTCAAATCTTAATCGGCTATCGCTTCGTCAAAAACAATCTCCTGCATTTATGTCTGTCGCACCGGTCCTTCAGTCATCAGGACAACCGGGGGCAAAAATCCAACGAACGCCTCGAGTTTCTCGGCGATTCGGTGCTGGGGCTGGCCATCGCCGAATTTCTTTATCGCGATCATCCCGAGGCCAGGGAAGGGGAACTGACCAAAAAGAAAGCGCTGCTGGTCAATGAAACCACCCTGGCTTCCATCGGCAAAAAAATCAAACTGAACGACTTCATCAGGCTGTCCGAAGAAGAGGATCGCTCCGGCGGGCGGGAGCGCCCCTCCATTATCGCCGATGCTTTCGAGTCGGTCATAGGAGCGGTATTCCTGGATGGAGGTATCGATGCCGCGCGCGACATGGTGTTTCGGCTGATCTACACGCATAAGAGGGACATCATTACCGACGAGTCCCAGCGTAACTTCAAAGGCGAGTTGCTCGAGTACATTCAGAGTCGTGGCGATGGCATGCCTCATTACACCGTCGCGTCCGAGGAAGGACCGGACCACCGCAAGGTGTTTAACGTCGAGGTGTACATCGGCAGCGAGAAATACGGGACGGGTTCCGGCTACTCCAAGAAGGAAGCGGAACAGAAGGCTGCCGCCGAGGCTTTGAATAAGATCGATCCATCGGCCTCCTGAACCATCCACCCGACATTCTTTCCACATGTCTTGTTGATGCATCCACCGCACGTTCGACTGGGCGGGTGCACTCTTCGATCCGGCGTTGAAGCCCCCCAACCCGCCGGCGTTATTTACGATTTTTTTTATTGACAATGATTTTTCAATATCATTATTGGAGCATGACGTGTGGTTGCCGCTTTATGAACGATGAACACAAAGCTGATGGATATTAACTGAACTGATCAAACAATTAAAGGAACCGTTAACCTGTTCAAAGGAGAGCTCAATGCGCAAAGCTACGAAGAAAAAGGTTACACGTAAGAAGGTTGCCAGGAAGGCGACCAGGAAGGTCACCAAGAAAGTCGCCGTGCGAAAAGGAGCGAAGGCGTGGTCGGCGGCCGAGGTCGCGAGGCTGAGAACGATGTACAAGACCATGCCGGCTTCGAAGATCGCCAAGGCGCTTCGCCGCAGCGAATCGTCCGTGAAGTCGAAGGCGCGGGCGCTACGCCTGAGAAAACCGGTTGTCAGAAAAGCGGCCAAGAAAAAAGCGGCTCCGAAACGCAAGGCGGCGACCAGGAGGAAAGCCGCTCCCAAGAGGAAAAAGGCGGCACCCAAGAGAAAAGTCGCCAAGAGAAAAGTCGCCAAGAAAAAGGTAGCCAAGAAAAAGGTGGCCAAGAAGAAAGTTGCCAAGAAAAAAGTCGCTAAGAGGAAAAAAAGATAGACTTCATCTGTGACTGGCAACGTTTATGTATAAAGCCCGCCTCCGGCGGGCTTTTTTTATTCCTCATCAGACAAGGTTGCGCGCCGAGGTGTACTTGACATTTGCCGCCCGGTTTGACATATTCAACGATAAAAATCGGAGAAACATTCTTTCCAGCCCGGAGGTTTGATGAACATAGTAGTTTTGGTAAAGCAGGTGCCGGAGATCGCCCTTATCAAAGTCGATGAAGCCGCCAACAAGGTGGAATTGCCGCAGGGTCCGGGCACCGTTAACCCGTTCGATGAGTTTGCCGTCGAAGAGGGGCTGCGGCTGAAGGAAAGAACAGCCGGCAAGTGCATCGTGATGTCGGTCGGCACCGAACGGACAGAGTCCGCCCTGCGCGACTGCCTGGCCCTGGGTGTTGACGAGGCCTACCTGCTTTGCGATGAGCAGTTTAATGAATCGGACCAGCAGGCGCTGGCCAAAATCCTTGCCGCCGGCCTCAAGAAGCTGGCTACATACGATGTCGTCCTGGCCGGCAAGCAGGCCGTTGATTCCGATGCGGCGCAGGTGCCCGGTGCCGTAGCCGCCAATCTCGATGTTCCGCAGGCGTTGTTTGTCAAGAAGATCGAAACCATCGGAGATGGTAAAGCAGTTGTCTACCGCACCACCGAAGACGGGTATGACGTTGTGGAGTTGACCCTCCCGGCGGTGATATCGGTGGTTAAAGAGATCGCCGAGCCGCGCCTGCCGTCACTGAAGGGCAAAATGGCGGCCAAGAAAAAGACAATTGAGCGGTGGTCCGCGGCCGATCTCGGCCTCGACGGTTCCGGTATCGGCGTGAACTCGGCGACAAAGACAGCCAGGGTGGCGCCGCCACAACCTCGACCCAAGGGAGAGCTAGTCGAGGGCGAGTCGCCCGAGGACATTGCCGACAAGCTCTTCGAGAAGCTCAGAAACAATCAGATTATCTGACGTCAGCCGCCTTCAGGCGGCTTTCGTTTGAATATCCGACCGCAGCCATAGGAAACCATATGCTGATTCGAAGAACAGCCGACTGCACCGAAATTGTGGCGGGTGATGGTACGCGCCTGCGCGAAATACTGCATCCGGACAGGGACTACCGCTTCTTCGGTCGCTATTCTCTCGCCCGGGCCGTTTTGCCCGTCGGGGAGTCCTCGTACATGCATCGCCTTAACTCCGACGAGGTCTACTTCATCTTGGCCGGTCGCGGTCTGATACATGTCGATGAAGAAACGGCCGAGGTCGGCCCGGGGGATGCTATTGACATTCCCGCCGGCGCCCAACAGTGGATAAAGAACACCGGTGAGGCCGAACTCGTTTTCCTGTGCCTTGTTGACCCGGCCTGGAGAATCGAGGACGAAGAGGTACTTAAAACGTGACTTCGCACTGTGATGTTCAAAATTGACATAATCTGTAAAATTAGCGATATATTTTCCGTTATGTTCACCAGAAGCCACATCGGCAGGTCCGCCTCTGTGACCGCGTTCCTGCCGTTTCTCGCAGCCCTAATAATGCTGCTTCCGGCGCGGGGTGCCCGGGGGGCCGATCTGGCCGACTATGCCCTTTGTGATGTCCGGGTGTTGTATCTCTTTGATGACCCGACCCGCATCGATTGGCCGACGGTTTATTACCTCAATGATCATTACGGGTGCCGCGTCGACCTGGTTTCCCTGAGAGCCGAGAACAAGTTCCGCAAGGAAAGTCATGAACTGACGGACAAACAACTGTTTCTCCACAACTACATGCTGCCCGCGGACGATTCCCTGTGGCTCGACAGCCTGGCGGCTGATTTGTTCAAGGAGCGTCGGCCCGACGTCGTCATCTTCGGCAATCTGAATAATAAGAAGCTGGACGGCGCTTTCCGAGAGTACGTGATCGATCTGCCGTACGATGACCGCCGGGCTTTTAACATACTCAAGGTTTACCGACTACGGCATCGTTCTGGTGACGAAAGCGGTTCGTCCCAGACGGTGACTCTCAACAGCCGTGAGCTTTCAAACCGTTACGCCGACAGACTGAACGCTGAGGTTACGTATTTTTACCCATGGTTCAGCCGGGAAGAATCGTATGCCCAAAAGCTGGTTCGTTATGCGCTCCTGAGAAAGCACCACGAGACGCGCTCGCCGGAGCCGGATTTCCTGTCGGGGATCAAGACTACCCGGCTGGTGAGTATTATAGAGGGATTACCCGTCACCGGCCCGATGAAGGCAACATTTCAAAGGCAGGCCAAAAAGTTCGTGGGCTATTTCGGCGCGGCGCGAAAATCCGTCGGCAAAAACCGAGCTGAACTGATCGTCAACGGCTATCGGGAACTGATGTTCCTGGGTGAGCAGACAGGGTCGGCGGCCGCGACTGAAACCACTCCCGACTTTCAGCAATATATGATGGATCTGCTGGCCCGGGCGGAGCGGGCGGCGCTGGAGGCAGCCGGGGTCACCTGGGAGGGACAGATTGTCCTGCGTGACTCCCCGCACGGCCCGCGACTTAAGTTCGTTGCGGCGATTTCGGCCAACGGACCTCAGGCCGTTCGGCTGGCAAACATCAAGTTCCACCCCCACTGGGACACCACCGTCACGGTGCTGGATGACCGCGCGGTCAATGTCAGTCCCCACCAGTCCTATGTGAAAGAATATCTTATTGATATCGAACGCAGCCGTCTGGAAACGCAGGTCCCGGAATCACTGGCGTTTTCGGCGGAGATCGTCTACGGCCAGATACCCCTGGAGGTCTTCACCACCCTGCCGTTGTGGAAGGCGCCGGATACTCAAATCAGATTTGATCCGGATTTCTTCTTCGTGCATCCGGTGGCGCGCCTCGATGTGGACCGCGTCATTTCATCCATGAACTGGAAAGTAATAATCACCAAACCGTACGGGTTTTCCGGAAAAGTAAAAATCAACCTGGAGACGCCTCGCGGACTGTTCGCGGGCGCCTATCGGCAGGAACTCACGCTCGATAAGGGCAGCCGGCGCGAAACCGTCAGGATTCCGTTCACCGTCTCGAAACTCTTTGAACAGGGGATACAGAAGCAGACGGTAACGCTGTCGATGGACGACCGCTTGGTAGCGTCCGACACCGGCCGGGTACGCCTGGCGTCATGCGAAATCGCCGATACCATCAGGATCGGTTTCATGCCGGACACCACCGGCCTTCTGGAGGATGTGCTCCGCCTGACCGATGCCTCTTTCGGTCCCCTGACAGATCGGACGCTGGTGACGGCCGATCTCGATCCATACAATGTTATAGTCATGGGCTCGGGTTGTTTCCGCGGTTATCCTTCGCTTAGAGAAGTGACCGACAGGCTCGAGGATTACCTGCGGTATGGCGGCTCCGTGGTGGTATTCGGCCAGCCGAGCGACTGGCCGCAGGGTCTTCTGCCGGTTTCACTGGCGCCGGCCGGCGAGCGCCTGCAACAGGGCGAGATCATCAACAGAATGCAAAACGCGCGGATTCTCAGCAAACCTCACGAGATAAAAACCGCTGACCTGTTTGCCTACTTCGCCGATTCCCGGCCGGCGGCCTCGGCCGTGGTCTCACCTGCCGAGCGCGTCTTTACGACGGCGTCGGGAGGCACTCTCCTCTCCGTAACCAGAATCGGCGACGGCCAGGTCATTTTCTGCGGCCTGCCCCTTCTTCAGATGATATCCGGACTGGATCTCCAGGCCATTCATCTGTTCAGCAATATCCTGAACTATTAACTGCCACTGATGTTATAATACCTTGAACCGAGTTTCTACGCTATGCATGCTGATTGACCTATGACCCCCGATTCCGATACTGCAAGAGAGGATTTGAGGCAATTCTCGACCGTTACCAGGTACTTCAGAAAGTACAAGCACTATCTTGTTCTGGGGGGTGTGGCGGTTGTGTTTGCCAACGGCCTGGCTCTGGTTCTGCCGTTTATCGTTAAACTGATTTTCGACGGTCTCGAGGCCGGCGTCGCTTCCGCCAGGATTCTGCAATATGTTCTGTTGATGCTGGCGGCCGCCGTTCTGGCCGGTGCCTTCCGTTTCATGATGCGGCGGACCATCATCTGGATGTCCCGGCACATTGAATTCGATCTCCGGGGTGAGCTGTTCGGGCACCTGCTCCGGCTGTCGCCCACGTACTATCATCAGACGCGCACCGGCGATATCATGGCGCGGACGACCAATGATCTGGAGGCGGTCCGTCAGATGATCGGCCCCGGTGTTATGTATATCGCCAATGCCGTTGTCAACCTGACGATCGGTTTTTCCGTAATGATTT
>CBFCYQ010000043.1:0-15831 GCA_965602205.1 uncultured bacterium
GTTGGTGGTGATGCAGGTGGTGGTGATGGGGGCGATCGCGGTGGCGGTGTCGATGCGGCTGCCGTTGACGATGAGCGCGTTGAGCGTTTCGGGGATCTACATCCTGGGGCACTTGCTGCCGCCGCCACCGGTTCCGCATCCGACGGGCCGAGAGTGTCAGCCGACATGATGGTGTCGGAGGCCAGCACCGACCTGAGAGTGAACGAGATCCCCGGACTCAACAGCAGAAAGGCCAACAGCCCCAGCAATATCTTATGTTTTGTGTGCATATGTAAAATATGCTCGATGTCAAAACCAAAGTCAATTGAAATAGACCGGCTTTACCCGGGATGAGCGAGCCCGAGGAATCAGAGATTCAGAGCACTATGGCTATATTTGACGCGGCCATTGAGGAAGGTTGCTAACACTTCGATATCATAAATCCTGCCCGGCGCAATTTTAAGTGGGTCCTCGGAGAGAATCACGAAGTCCGCCATGTATCCCGGAAGCAGGTATCCGCGGCGGTGTTGTTGTCCGCTGGCGATAGCCGGACCGACGGTAAATCGGTAAAGGGCCTCGGCGGGCGTAATTCTCTGTTCCGGGTAAAAGATATCTCTTTTGCCGGGGAGCGCGCGCCGTACGGCGGCGGCAATCCCCGCCAGCGGGTCAAGGGGCTCGATGGGACAGTCGGAACCAAAGGCAAGATCGACACCACTGTCAATCAGGGTGCGGAAAACGAAGGCGTTGGCCCCGCGTCTTCCCCAGTGACGACGAATCATCGCGATGTCTGAAGGGCAGTGCGAAGGTTGCATCGAGGCCACCACATGGAGACGTTTCACACGCGGAATGTCTTTGCGGCGGATGAGTTGCAGATGTTCTATCCGGTGGCGGGCCCCGAAGTCAAGCGGCGGAGCGCTTTCAAGAGCGTCGAGAACGTTGCCGGCAGCTTTGTCGCCAATGGCATGAATGGCGCACGGCAGACCGAGACGGGCGGCATCCTTGATGAGCTTTTTCATCTTCTTTGTCGGAGTCACTTCAACGCCGTAGTTGTCTTTGCTGCCCGCATATTTGTGAAAGCAGAGCGCCGATCGGCTGCCCAAAGCGCCATCAGCGAAAATCTTGATACCGGCCAGTCTGAAAAACTCGGTGCCGGTTCCGTAGTAGACCCGATTTTCGAGTAGTTCCGGCAGCTTCTCAGCCGTCATGTAATAATCTATACGGAGGCCGAGCTTGTCTTTCTCGGCGCGATCGGAAAAATACACAAAGGCCTCCGGCGAATCCACCGAATGAACCCCGGTCACGCCTTTTCGGTAAGCATAGTCGAGCGCCCGACTGTAGTATCTGTCAACCGCGCGCTTTGTTGGGCGGGGGATGTGCTCCGAGACCATCCAGGCGGCCTTTTCTTTCAGGATGCCGGACGGGCTGCCGTCTTCAGAGCGCACGATCTCGCCCCCTTCCGGATCCGGGGTATCGGAAGTTATACCGGCAATTTCCAAAGCCCGGCTGTTAATCCAGGCGGTATGCGTATCCTTTGAGTAGATTACGGCCGGGCGACCACCCGTGACGCGGTCGAGCAGGTAACGGTCGGGCTCCGCTTTCATGTTCATACGATCGAGGGAATAGCCCTGCCCTGTCACCCACTCGTTTTTCCCGAGGTCAGCGGCAAACCGCTTGATCCGGGCCAGGCATTTATCAAAAGAATCCACACCCTCAAGATCCAACTGCCCAAGAGAGAGCGCAAAAGAGTGAAAATGCGTGTGGGCATCGACCAGGCCGGGGATGACGGTTTTCTCTTTGAGATCGATTCTTGAGTAGCCTCTGAAATCCGGATCGTGATCGAGGTTATTGCCCACGGCTACGATTCGATTCCCGCAAACAGCCATGGAATTGACGACGAGGCCCTCGGCCTGGGTGTAGATACGGGCGTTGCAGACAAGATACTTAGTTTTCAAACTTATCACCTTTTACCCGCTTGTCGCCCTCGCGGCGAGTCAGCTTGATACGGTCGGTTTCCTCCAGGATGGGAATGACGAACTTTCTTGAGAAAGAGAATTGGTCTCTTACTTCAGTGACCATCAATTCGCTCTGGCTGTCAAGTCTCTGCCGGATAAAGGCGACAATCTCGTTCCATGCATCGGACAGAAAAATGAAATCGGAGCCGCATTTGTAGCCTTCGCGCTGGTCCAGAATGTACTTAATGGCCTCCTTGTAATTCTTCCCCCGACCGGCGAGCCCGCTGAGCGTCGGTGGTGTAAAGGGATTGGCCTTCAATTCCGCCATGATCTCATCGTGAGCCTGCTTGATATCCCCCTTCAGGGCGGCACCCCGGCCCGCAGGATTATAGCGGTCGCCAATCATGACCATATTGCCCCGGGAAACCATGTATTCCACGAGAACCTTGGTGGTGTTGTCGGAGTAGGGTGACACACGGCCGAGTTCCGTCAACGACAGACCCCTCAGATGAGGCTTTCCGGAAAGGAACTTATCAATCGCGCTGGTGAGTCCGAGAACGGCCTGGCCGATACCTTCACGGTGTATGATGTACTTTCCGAAGGTGCCGATGATTCCATCGCGCTCCAGGCGCGCCACCGACCGGCGAATATCGACGTCGGAGTATGCCGCCTGAGCCAGAAAGTCGCTATGTGGACTGACCACTGCTTTTCCGAGTTCAGAGACGACCAGATCGTCCAACTGCGCTGAGGCGCGCTGCTCAAGATAGGCGTACCGGTCAAGGTGCCGGCGGCGCGGAAAGTCGGCAAGGTGGTCAAGGATGCAACCGCCTCCAAGCGTGACCATGGGAGTCGGCAGGCGCGCCACAAAGTGATCTCCCACGAGAGCGTAAAGCGGCGTCTCCGGCCTGAAGAAGGCGATTCCTTTCTGTCCCGGCCTGAGGTGTTTATCCTTGAACAGACGCACTTTGCCGTTCACTTCGGTCGTACCGGTAATCAGGAGGATTTCCCGGCCTTCAGTCAGAGCCACCGGCGCTTCACTAATCATTTCGATAGACAGCGCCAGCACGGGGTGTTCGCGGAAGTACGAGAGGTCGGAGCGGTCGGAAATCACGCCGCCCCGCTGCAGGTACTCTTTATCGACGCCGGTGATTGACACGGCCGTTCGCTGGCCGGGCCGGGCCAGTTGCACGTCCTGGTTGTTCGACTGCAGCGAACGAACCTTACCGGCTTTCTCAGACGGCCAGACGGCGACGGCCTGACCCAGTTTCAGACTGCCGCCCCGCAGTGTTCCAGTGACAACCCCGCCTATTCCCGGTCTGACGAAGGACCGGTCGATATACAGCCGCGCCTTGTTAATGTCACCGTGCGCCCTGATCCGACCCGGCAATTCATTGAAATATTGGCGCAACTCGTCGAATCCCTCACCGGTTGCGGCGGAGACTCTAAAGATGGGGGCATTCTCCAAAAAAGAGCCCTTCACCTTGTCTCTGATGTCCTGTTCCAACAGTTCCAGCCAATCACTCTCCGCCAGGTCAATCTTGTTGATAACAATAAACCCTTCTTTGACGCCCAGGAGCCTGACCACCTGGAAATGTTCCTGGCTTTGGGGCATCCAGCCGTCATCGGCGGCCACCACCAGCATCACGGCCTCGATGCCGCCGGCCCCGGCGATCATGTTTTTGACGAAACGCTCGTGACCGGGAACGTCGACCAGCGCCACCGACTCGCCGTCGGGAGTCCGGTAAAAGGCGAAGCCGAGGTCAATCGTCATGCCGCGCTCTTTTTCTTCGGGTAGACGATCCGGGTCAGTGCCGGTCAGCCGCAGCACAATGCGGGATTTACCGTGATCGATGTGACCTGCTGTACCGATAGTGATCATGCTGCCCGTTACCCGACGACCGCCTTTATCGAGTTGATCAGATAAGGCAGATCGCTCTCATCGACGGCCTTCAGGTCGAGGATAAAACGATCTTCTTCAATGCGCCCGATAATCGGCGTGGGCATTTTGCGGAATTTCGCCAACAAGGTATTCGCCTTGTAGGATTCCGGAAAGACGATGCCAACCGAGGGGATGGCGGATTCGGGAAGGGCCCCGCCGCCTACAAACGCGCGGGTCGCCTCGAGGGACAGGCCGGAAGGATTGCCCAGCGTCTTCATGATCGCCTTACCGCGGCGGTACAACTCGGCCTCGGGCACCGCCAGAAGCGCCCAGAGCTTGATGCCGGTCTTGTGGGAACCATCCAGATAGATGCAAAGAAGGCGCTCCAGAATGGCGAACACGATCTTGTCCACGCGGATCGTTCGGAAAACCGGGTTTTTCTTTATCTTCCGGACCAGTTCACCGCGGCCGACGATCAACCCGGCCTGAACCCCACCCAGCAACTTGTCACCTGAAAAACAGGTCAGGTCGGCGCCGGCCCGGACGGACTGCTGGACGGATGGTTCGGCAAATTCCAATATGTCCCTGGTGTCTATGAAAACGCCGCTTCCCAGGTCATTGATCACGGGCAGGCCGTGCTCGCGTCCAAGGGCGACCAGTTCTTTCAGAGAAACCTCTTCTGAGAAACCCGCCTGGATGAAATTACTTTTGTGCACCTTGAGAATAAGGGCGGTCTGTGAATCGACGGCGTTTCGGTAGTCATCAATGGTGGTGATGTTGGTGGTACCGACTTCGGAGAGTCGGGCGCTCGACCGTTTGAGTATATCGGGAATGCGAAAACCCCCGCCGATCTGCACCAACTCACCGCGCGAGACGAGGACTTTTTTGCGATTGGCCAACGTGTTCAGGATAACGAAAAGAGCCGCCGCACAGTTGTTGACGACGGTGGCACTCTCGGCCCCAGCGACACTCGCCAGGTATTTTTCGCACGCTACCCCACGATGACCGCGTTTGCCGGTTGTCAAATCAAACTCAATGTTACCATAGCCCACGACGGTTCGTTTCACTTCCTCAAAAAGGGACTCCGGCAGAGGCGCCCGACCGAGGTTCGTGTGAACCACTATCCCGGTGGCGTTGATCACGCGCGATATTTCCGTGAGTTTGACATCGGCCACGGCCTTCCGGATATCCGAGCGCAGAGAAACCAGAGTTATTTCTCGTGACTTCTGTTTGAAGGCCGCCTTGTTTTGGGCGATGACACTCTTGATCAACTCCGAGGCGACCGGCCGCGGGATGGAGCCAATCACTTCCGAGAGTTCCTTATCTTGAAGCAACTCTTCCACGGCGGGGAAATCCCGCAATTGTCCGATTACTTTGCGGGCCATAACGATGGATTATACACTATCTCAGCGAGAACCCTGCCGACATTAGCAAGGGCCTCGGCCGAACATTTGTCGGGGGTATCGAACTCAGTATGCCAGTAGATATAATCAAAATCTATGATATCGATAGTCGGCACGCCCGCGGCGCACAGAGACAGATGGTCGTCCAGCACCGTGTCTCTTATAGAGTCGATAAACGTCTCCACTCCCAGCCGGGCGGCCGCGCTCCAGACCATATCATTCAAATCCTTGTGGAACTGCTCGGAAAACCCTTCCCGGTAAATCCACTGGTCTCTGTCACCGATCATGTCGACAACGATGCCAAAACGATACTTGTCGCGGATGCCGGTGCGCGCGAACTGCCGGGACCCAAGCAGGTAGTTGGCGATATCGCCCGGCCTGCCCCAATCCTCGCCATCGGACAGAACCATGTCAATGTGACATGAGGGGGCTTTTTCTGCAAACATATTGGCCAGTTCCATCAGCACCGCGACCGCTGATGCCCCGTCATTGGCACCGTCGATAGGAGTTTCCCTCAGTGTCGAATCGGAAGCGTATTCCGCCCGGGGTCGGCTGTCATAGTGAGCCATCAGGACAATTCGCTGAGCGTCCCTGTTGGCGCTTTCGAATTTCGCAATGACGTTGACCAGGCGCAGTTCCGTCGCGGAATAAGGATCAAAATAGGCAAAAACCTGGGAATCCACGCCCAGACCCAGGTCAGCAAAATGTCGATAGAAATAGTCCCGACACTCGGACGAGGTGGCGCTCCCCGGTACGCGAGGGCCAAAAGCCACCTGCTCTTCGAGATACTGGAAGGAACGGTCGGCGTTGAAGGCCGGCGGCTCGACGCGCTCTTCCCCGCAGGCTGCAAAACCGGCAAGAAACACCGCGATGGCGCCAGTAAGAGCATGCGCTTTTGTCATTGGCGTAATTTCACGGAAACCCGTGAATATGTCAATGGAAATATCTTAGAATCTGATTTCCGCCCAGATACGGAGTTCACGGATGTGGCTTTTCTGTTTGCGCTTGTTGTCGCTGGAATCCTGCCAGCGACCGGACAGGCCACCTTTGATCTGCTGGCTGAAGACGTACGACACGACCGGCATAATCGAAATGTCGGATTTATCCACCGAGGTCGCGAAGGGCCCGCCGCGGCTGGAGACCTCCGTTTTCGTGGCATTCTTCTTCACGTTTATCTCGACACTCATGACCGAGCGGAACTTCAACTTTCCGAATAAGGGAATAGATATCCCCCCGGGCGCCGAGAAAGAGTACTTCGTGGAAAGACCGATGGATCTCTTGCTGCTGTTTTTTTCGGAGTCAATGCTGCCGGTAGTGGGGTTGTACTTTTCATCGGTCTCTTTGCTGAGCGTATACGACCCGGTCAGTGACAGGGCGCGGAAGAGCTTGAAGTTGACGGACAGGAGGGGATTGTGGGCAACCGTCGTGGTCTTGTTCGTGAGAAAGGCATCGTCGAGATTGAAGGTCTCCTTGAGTCTTCGGCTATAACCCGTCCGCGGCGAAAAGACATCAATGAACTTATTGAGCAGGCCCTTTATTAAAGGAAAGGTCTTGAATCTCTGAATCCGTAGAGACAGTTCCGGCCATGAGGTGGAAGTGCTCTTAAAGCGCTTGCCCTGGGTGACGAGGTCTTTCTTCACCGACCGGCGGAATTTGATTTCGGTCGACAGTCCGCCCAGCACCTGAAAGCCCGAGGACAGGTCCGATGAATAACCTTCGTTGGAGGCCGGCGAGCGGCTGTCACCGGTGACGGCGACGTCTGCCTCACGCGTCAAACCAAAGCGGTATTTCCAAGCCGGCCGGCTCAGAGCTCCCGGCAGGCTGCTGTTATAGGAGGTGCTGTATTTGTATGACACGGGTTTGATCCACCCGGTCAGGAAGCGTAAAGCAGCCAGTGGAGGGTCATAGAAAGGTCTGCCGCTCTTTTCTTCGCCACTGATCTTGGCGTCCTCCGGAATGTTGAACCGTTTCCGAGTGTCTTTCTTGGAAGTCGGCCGCCCCAGGAGTTTCATGTGGTCAAAGGATCCGTTGATTCCCCAGGAATCTGCCAAGTTGACCTGGCGCGTTTTGTTGGAGCGGTTGTAATCGTCGCGATAGGTGGCCTTATAGTTCAGGGACGTCGACAGAAATCCGAGCAGCTTGGGCGTATAGTTGGCGGTGAAATTCTGGGTATAGTTGGTCTCGATTCCGAGCTTGAAATTTTTGAACGACAAGTTCACCAGTTCGGGGTCGCTGAGGTCTCGGCGGGTGGTGTACCGGTAGGTGGCGGTCAGGTTCTCGAAGACCTTGTAGGTCAGGTCCATGGTTCCGTCGAATCCGCGGGACAAAGACGAGCGTCGATTCAAGTTGACGTCATCGGTGATGGTCAGGTTACGGCTGTAATTGGCGTTCGTCCGCCAAATCGAAGGATACAGCGAAAGCTTTGTTCCGGCTATTTTCTTGAGCAGGGGAATCGGCTTGGTAAAGAAGAAAATGGGAATCGTCGGTACTTTGGACAGACCGAAGTCGAAGGAGCTCGAGGCGCTGTAATTCTCACCAAAACTGTAAGGCACGTTGACCGATCTCTGGAGTGTTCTCCTGTATGAAAAAGAGGATGTGAAGCGATTCAACAGGATATTGAACAGCGGGTTTTTACCTTTCTTGCGAAAGGACTCCGAGACACTGAACGATCTTGACTCGTTGATGGTTTGTTCTTCCTTCCGTCTATCCTCGGGGAGAACAATATCGGAACTGGTTCGCAGCAAGGGAGTCATGGTTGACTTGGAATACGTCATCGAAACGGGGATCCGTGCTCCCCAGGAGCGCGGCAGGAATTTATCGAAGGTGAGCGTGGTATTGAAATTATAGCTGGTCTGGGTTTTGCCGCTGCCGAGGTTGTTGCTCGAGCCACCCCGGGTGGCCGCCGAAATGCCCCTGAAATAAGGATCCTGCGACTGCAGAGCGAAACTGAAATTGATCAGATCGGCCATATTACCCGTGACCGTAATACGTCCGGCGGTGCCGATGTCGCGTCTGACGTCGGTGACGCGTAATTCATCCAGCCAGATCTCACCATCGAGATTCTCGGTGCTGTCAGTGTTGACCAGACCGACGGCGAAAAAGCGCACCTCGTTTATGTTGGGACGACCACGGACACGGTAGGTGCCCCGTGAGATATCGAGTACCTCGCCCTCTTCAAGGGCCCGGAGGCCGTCATCCTTGAGGGCGGTTATTTCATTGAAGTCAATGTCAATCCAGTTGCGCCTATCCCACGCGGGGTGTAGAACGTTTTGCTGCTCGTAGAAGTTTTCCGCATCGCTGCCCAGGCGAAAGAATATTTTGATCTTGCCGACATCTATCGGCGCGATGTCGCCGTGCACGTACATCTCGATCCGGCGGTATCCCGAGTAGCGGTCGACTGTCAGAAGATCCTTGGTGGCCAGGCAGGTGTCTCCTTGGTGCAGGTTGGCATACTCGAGCAGCAGACCCCGCCGCGGCTCGGTAACATTTGTCGACGGGTCTTTGTACGGCTCAGCGGGCGTGGATGCAAAAGCCGGCGTCTCGTCCTCACCGATGGAGGCTACCACCAACGAAGTGGCGCTGTCCGGGTCCTGCGTGGAGAGCGGAGCGAACAGCACCGAATCCTGCCAGTTGGACTGCACGAAGTACCACGCCGCAACCTCGATAGTATCATACGTGGCCTGACCGGGACTTGACTCCCACCATACCCTGACGTGCTTGATGGCCGACCAGTCGGCTTCAAGTTCGGGACTCGACGTCACCAAGGTGTCCAGATAAGAAGAATCCCGAACGGGAATGCGGTATGTCACCCAGTCACCCTTTTCATTCCCCACTACTCTCAGAGAATCATAGTAGAACCGGCTGCTCGGGTCCGCAAAGTCTATAACGTACGAGAAGTAGGCGTCGTTTCTCTCGAACCCGCCAATGGACAACGCCTCCTCATCGGGCGAGCCAAAGACCGAAGCATCCACGCGGTTTCCTTCGCTGCCGTTCAACCATTCGTAGTAAAGCGAGTCGTTGACTTCCCATTCCTTGTTGTTTTCCATTTCGGCGCAGCGACCGTCCGACAGCGGGCATTTGCCGTCACCAAGGAAGTACCAGTTGTCTCCGTTGGGATCAGGATTGTTGGCACGGTCATAGAACGGTTCTTCTTCGTCTTTCATGCCGTCGAAGCCGACATCTTCGTCCTCGTCGACGGCCTCATCCTCGGGAGGCCGGTCTTCGGAGTCCGGCAGGCCGTTGCCGTTTATGTCTTCACTGACAATGCCGAAATCAAAGTGCAGTTTGCCGGCGAAGCCGGCGTTTTTTCGCGCCCTGATTTCGAACAACTGTGCCCGCTTGGCGTCGACGCGCGCGTTAAAGAACCGTGTGATGCCGCTCCAGGTAGGCCGCACATCATCAATGATCTGGTCGATTACGACGGTGGTGTCGTCGCCCTGTACTTCTTCCCGGTAGGTGGTATCGGTGATGTTGGGGCGAAAGATCATGCGCATAGTCCGCAGGCTACCTTGCCCCTGAGCCGACTGCCGCTCGTACACATCTTTGACATAAACCGGCTCCTGGGGCGTATGCCAGAGCATGCG
Source organism: uncultured bacterium (assembly GCA_965602205.1). Lineage (GTDB taxonomy): Bacteria > Zixibacteria > MSB-5A5 > GN15 > FEB-12 > DAOUUR01. Next base: position 9,797 of record CBFCYQ010000043.1, read on the forward strand.
GCCGCGTGACGAATCGGCCGTATACTGAAGCGGCTGAGAGGCCCTTTGCCAGAGGGTTCGCGATGTGCCCAGCGAGAGATCTTCGATAGCCGATTCGAAATCATCCACGAAAGCGATATCATCGACATTGGGATTGGGACGTGACTGCGCGATCTCTCCCGATATCGACAGATTCGATTGCACCTCCGTCTCCACCAGCGGCAGGGCATCGACCATCTTGGTCAAGATTGACGGCCTCAGTTTCAGGTTGGCGTCAAAGTCCAGCACCATCATCTTGGCCGTTTCCTGACCCACGCGGGGTTTTCTTTCCTGGGCCTTATCCGACTTGTAGAGGATTGTCGAGCCGAACCTAAAATCTTCGCTCCATTCGTATTCGCCGCGCAGACCGAACAGGGTTTTTTTCTGAACGGCAAAGAACGGGGCGTATTCAAAATCAACGGTGAGGTCGGCGTTGGGATCGAGCGGCTCCAGCAGAGTGATGCGACCGAAATCGTACTGGATATTGTAGTCCTGGCCCTTTCTGAGCATCCGGCCATTCACCATAACCTGCTCCGACCCTTCTATAATATTGGCCTTATTGAGGCTGATCACGGAGCTTCGGGCCTTGCTGTAAATCATTATATAGTACTGGCTTTTGTCGGTCTTCTGCGTAGCCGAGGTGTAGTTGTAGATGGATTCTACCGGGTCGGCAAGCGCCGTCGTGGTATCTTCGTTAGCGTCTACATAGGCGGAGTCACCGGTGAAGGGATGACGACTCGGAAATAGCAGCAGACCCCAGTCCTTCCGGAAGACTTCGTTCCGGTCGTCGACTTTGCCGTCCGGCAGTCTTTCGTCAAGGGTTCCGTTGCGGTACTGGTCCAGCCCCAGAATTTCAATATATTTCTGGGATCTGCCGCCTTCTTCCTGGTAGTCTTTGTTGTAGGCGGCGTTCTCAGTACCGTTGCTGCCCTTGAATACCCTGATATCCATGTCATTGATGTCGACCCCCAGGGGAATCACGTAGCAGTTGCGCCACATGAGCTGCCAGGTCTGCTGCGTCGGACGGGCATTGGCGGAACTCCGGTAGAGCAGCTTGAGATTCAAGGTATCCTTGGAGATGTCGCCAAAGATTTTCTTCTCGCCATCCCGGTAGAACTCCATATAGTAGCCCAGGTCCTTGGCGGGGCTACGCGAAGTATTGAAGTGAACATAGTGCTGGTTGCGGTCCCTGTTCTGCTCGAAGGTATAGGACTCCCCAAGCTCCAGCCGGGTCACTTTCACGAGTTTCACGGCCTCGGCCGAAAACAGTGTAGTATCGGAAGGGTCCACCCACAGGTTGGCGGAAGGCGACTCCAGTTGATCCCTGCGGGTCTCAAGCTCATAGATTATGAGAGTCGTTATGGAGTCGGTGGGCCGGAGGGAGTCGCGCGGCAGGCCCAGATCGAATACACGTACTTCGGCATAGTCATAGTCGCGCCGCCACTCCGCCTTGTCCTCACCACCGGGCGTGAAGGAAGCTTTTTCGGTAGACCCCTTTTCCTGAGAGGCGATGGCTGTCACGGTCAGACCGCCCAGCTGAGCCGCGGCCTTGATGCCAAACAACCCCCGGATGCGCGACGAGTAACCGACAAACCGGGTGTTGGGAAGACTCAGGGTGGTATTGCCGGCCTCAATCGTCTTCAGAATATCGTCGTCATCACCCTTGTAGCGAATCTGGATACGATTGGCCAGAGGGATATCGGTCTGGTTGTCCTGGGAGACCTTGACACTGATCTTGCTGCCGATCGTCCCGGCAATGTCAAAGCGGGACACCTGTTCCATGTTCAGCGAGGGAAACTTGTTCTGGCGGTAGATATCGTTGTCGGCGGCATCCGTCCACTGGGAACGTCCCGAAAACGTGATGCGGCGGAACCCGGTGACTCTTAACCCGGCACCGCCTTCTCCAAAAATGCCATCGAGTCTTTTGGGCAGGGCGACGTTGATGCCCAATCCCTGACGCCGCTGTTTCTGGGTGGACGCAACGATGCTCTTGTTGGACAACTCGGTCATGAGCTGACGGACGTACACGCGATTGCGGTACTTGATGAACTCGTCGGCATCCACCGATACCGGGACCAGCTTCATCTCGGTTCTGCCCCGACGATAGTAGACGGTGTTAAAGCGCAGTGATTTTTCGTCGCGGTCGGCGGCTACGAGCTGGGGCGTACGCCTTATCAGCGGCGACAGCAGAGGGTACGCCTTGGGATACTCGGCGACCGAAAGATCATAAAAGGGTTCATCATATGGGGAGACAAAAGACGGCAACGTGCTCAGGGAGGCCTGAAAACCGATGCCGGCATCGGCATGACATACCTGCGCCCCGGCCACAATCAGAACAGGCACCAGAGCGAGGACGATATGGTGGTATTTGAAACTCACCTTAAAGACATTTTCCAAATCGCATCATTTAGTCTTTAGAAACTTATCGATAGATTACTCCTTTCCGTCAAAACTTTCCCACCCTGATAACTTCTTCCTGCAGGGTGATGCCGAACTTGTCGTATACCGTCTTTTTCAGTTTATCGGCCAAATTACTGATATCTTTTGAGGTCGCCGTACTATCGCATACTATTATATTGGCATGCTTTTCAAACACTCTGGCGCCGCCGACGGACATACCCTTAGCCCCGGCCTCGTCCAGCAGGCGTCCGGCGGGCAGTTTCCCATATTTCTCCGCGTGGTCGGGGATGTTCTTGAAAAAACAGCCCGCCGTACACTCGTCCACGGGATGCTTGGTCTTGCGAATCGTCAATATCTCCTCCACACGCTTCTCAATCGTTTCACGGTCGGCCCGATCCAGATGGAACTCAGCCCGCACCACGATCTCGCCACTGGCCTTGAGGTACGAATCGCGATAGCCAAAGCGGCAGTAGTCTCTGTCGACTTCTTTGATCCTGCCGTCACGATCGACCAGTGTTGCCCGGGACAGAAGGGAGCCGATTTCGCCTCCAAAGGCCCCGGCGTTGCCATAAACGGCACCTCCGACCGAGCCCCAGATGCCGGCCGCGAATTCCAGCCCGGTAAGGGACTGCTCCGTGGCAAAATTGACCAGCGACATCAGGTCTTCTCCGGCCCCGCATTCGATGGCGGCTTCCTCGACAACGCTGAGACCCTTGATATCCATTTTGACCATCAGGCCGTCGTACCCGGAGTCGGAGATGAGAACGTTGGAACCGCCACCCAGCAAAAAAAAGGACAACCCCAGTTTTCCTGCACTTCTGACGGCGTTTTCCACCTGGCGGATCGTAGTAGCCGCCAAAAAATACTTCGCTTTGCCGCCGGTGCCGTAACTGGAGTACGGGGCCAATTCTTTGTCAAACTCGATGCCAGCGCCGAACGCGCCGGTCACCTCAGCCCGCGGAATATTCGTCTTAACTCGCGTATTTGCAACCATTTTCGTCTAAACAAGTATAGCCAAAAACCGCCGAAAAATCAAGCATATAATCAATTTCATGGCACGGTAAGAAAGTAGCTCACAATAAGTTATACAAACAATGGCCGGTATCTCGTCAATTATTCTCGCGGCTTATGCCTTCAATCGTCGGCAGGTGGAGGTCCCTGATCGGGGTCGGCCTTGCCCTCTTCGGTCTTATTCTCTTCGGATTGGCCCTCTTTCTGTTTGGCTCCTTCCTCGGCAGGCCCCTGTTCGCCTCTGTTGACCTCATCGACATAATTCATCCGCAGTTCGTAGAGCACGTGATCGAACAATTTTTGTTCGTCGTCGGTCAGATTACCCTTCGTTTTTTCCGCAAGCATTTCAATCATATCGATAGTCACTTTGGCTAGAGCCAGGTCACGTTCAATTTTGCCGGACAAGGGCGAGGTGACTTTGCCCATCTGCTGCATTGCCCCGGCCTGCAGCGAGATCAACAATTGCACCAGGCGCACGTCCTGCGGATGAGATGTTTCGCTCATATGACAAACCTTTCGCTAATTGACGTCGCTCGAATTACGGTCACCCCCCGCCAGTGTGGAGCGTTCTGGCCGAGGCGGCGTTGTCGAGGTAGTTATATAACTTTTGGCATTCCGTGTCAAGGCCATACTGCCGGCTGAAAAGGCGAACCAGCAAATCGTGGGAGGCTTCGATGAGGTCACGGTCGCGGGAGAGGTTGGCCGCCCGCAGCTCCGGCAGGCCCGACTGCCTGACGCCGAATATTTCTCCCGGACCTCGAAGCTCGAGGTCGGCCTCGGAGATTTTGAAGCCGTCGGTGGTCGAGGTGAAGTAATTGAGGCGCTGCCGGCCGATATCCGAGATAGGATTGTGCGCCACAGCCACCAGCGTGGCTTGTTTTTCCCCGCGACCGATGCGTCCCCGAAGTTGATGCAGTTGCGCCAGGCCGAAGCGTTCGGCGTGCTCGATAACCATGACGGTGGCGCGCGGGTTGTCGATGCCTACTTCGATGACAGTCGTGGCCATCAGGATATCCAGCTCGCCATCGCGAAAACGCATGAGAATCTCGTCACGCTCTTTGGGCTTCACGCGCCCGTGAACCATGCCCACCCGGTGCCCGGCAAAGGCGCTCGTGGACAGTTCCCTGAAGGCATCCTCCACGTTTTCCAACTCAACCTGCTCCGACTTCTCTATCAGAGGGTAGATGACGTAGGCCTGTCCGCCCTTGTTGATTTCCTCCAGGATGAATTCATACACCTTCGTGCGGACGTCGTCGCCGCGCCAGACAGTTCGAATAGGCTTTTGGCCGGGAGGGAGCGTGTCGATAGTCGAGATATTGAGGTCGCCGTAAAGGGTCAGGGCCAGCGTGCGCGGGATGGGCGTGGCAGTCATGACCAGCAGGTCGGGATTGTCGCCCTTCGCGTACAGTTTGCCGCGCTGCTCGACGCCGAAGCGGTGCTGCTCGTCAATTATGACAAGACCCAGGTTCTTAAAAGAGACGTAGTCGTAAATCAGGGCATGGGTTCCGAAGAGTATATCAATATCGCCGTCGGCACACTGCGCGGCGATGCGTTTTTTGTCGGTTGCCTTGAGGCTGGAGGTCAAAAGTCCACAGGTAACGCCCACCTCGGCCAACCGGTCTTTCCAGTTGCGGAAATGTTGCTCGGCGAGAATCTCGGTGGGGGCCATGAAGGCTGCCTGAAGATTGTTCTCGGCCACGTACAAAGCGGCCAGCACGGCGACTACCGTTTTGCCGCAGCCGACGTCCCCCTGCAGCATGCGCGACATCGGCCGGGATAGTTGCAGGTCGACGAAAATCTCCCTGACAGCTCGTTTCTGACCGGAGGTCAACTCGAAGCCAAGGCCCTGCTTCACCCGAGTCAGCTTCTCCCCCGGCTTGACATAACAATGCTCTTTTCTTGTCTCCTCTTTCTGACTTTTGGAGCGCTGGACCAGAAACTGGAAACTGAGCAACTCATCGAAAGCCAGCCGCCGCCGACCGGTTTCTACCTGTTCGCGATTTTCCGGGTAGTGGATGTGTTCGATGGCTTCGTGCAGCGACGCCAGCCCTTGTTTCCGGCTTTCCTTTCCGGGGAGGTAGTCGGTCAGCTTCTCGGCCAGGTTCTCGAAGATAAACGTTGTCAGCCGCCTGATGCCCTTGCTGTTCAGCCCCACCTTGTTCAACTCCGCCGTCTGCGGGTACACGGGGATTATTCGCCCGGCGTGAATCATCCGGTCACTGTCGTCCTCGAGGCGCTCAAGGTCGGGGTGGATCATCTGAGCGCCCATGAACGAGGTCACGGTGCCGGTGGCGGCGAATTTCTGACCCTTCTGGAACAGGCGTTCCCAGTAGCGGACGCCCTGGAACCAGACCAGGGCAATGGCCCCGGTGCCGTCGTCAAGAATCACCTCGTAACGGCGGCGCTTGCCGTAGAGAATCCCGTGAGCTTTGACCTCGCCGATTATCGTGGCCGACTGGTCGACCTTGAGCTGTCCGATGGGGACGACGTTAGTGCGGTCAAGGTACTGTCGCGGCAGATACAGCAGCAGGTCCCGGACATCGTTGAGGCCATGCTGCGCCAGGACCGCCGCCTTTTTGGGGCCGACGCCCTTGATATACTGCAGG
>CBFCYQ010000044.1:0-15736 GCA_965602205.1 uncultured bacterium
GGTGATGCGACTGGGCGGTGGTGTGGATCTTGTCGACAGCGTCGGTGGCGGTTATTACCGCCGAGTCGAACCCGAAAGTTACATCGGTCCCCCAGAGGTCATTATCGATAGTCTTCGGCACGCCGATAATGGGCAGACCCTTGTCAATCATAGCCGCGGACGCCGCCATGGTGCCGTCCCCCCCGATGGCGATGAGGGCATCCAGCCCCAGCGAGCCGAAGTTGCGAACCGCCTGGCTGGAGCGGTCCAGATAAACGTACTCCTCCCCCTGCAGAACGGGAAAGTGGAAAGGATCGGCCCGGTTGGACGTTCCCAGGATAGTCCCTCCCAGGGCCAGGATACCCGAAGCATCCTTGATGTTTATCTCCCGGTATCTGTTTTCAATCAGGCCTTCGTAGCCGTCAAGAAAACCGATCACATCCATATCGCAGTCATTGTGACCGGCTTTGACGATAGCCCGAATGACCGCGTTCAGACCGGGGCAATCTCCTCCCCCGGTGAGGATCCCTACGCGCTTTCTGTGTTGTTTCATGGAGGGAAAGTAATAACACCGATTCTGCAAAAGAAACTAAAAAATAACCGGCGTGGCCCGGTCGGCCGTGTTACGCCAGAGGGGACCGGGCTCCTGCCGAACTGTAAATTTATTGTTGATTTAGGCGATAAATAATAGTAATGACTATAATTGTAGTATACTACAACGCCGGCGATAACTGGAAGGGATTCCGATGCGCGTAAAACAGTTCCTCGTCTTGCCGAAACTTCCCGATCGTATCAAGGTCCTGCAGGAGTTGGCCAACAACCTCTGGTACTCGTGGAACTGGGATCTGGTGAAGCTCTTCATCCGGTTGGACCCGACGATGTGGGAGAACTGCCACCAGAACCCCGTCGAGATGCTCTCCAAGCTGCCCCAGGAAACTTTGCAGACTGCGGCTGATGACGAGGGTTTTTTGGCGAACCTTGACAGGGTGTGCGAGAAGTATCACCAGTACCTCGATCGGAAAAAGTGGTTCGACTATAACCACCAGGAACTTCGCAATCACACCATCGCCTATTTCTCGCTGGAATACGGACTCGATACGGGCCTGCCGGTTTATTCCGGTGGCCTGGGGGTTCTCTCCGGCGACACTCTCAAATCGGCCACCGATCTCGGCCTGCCGTTTGTCGGAGTCGGGCTGTTGTACCGCTATGGCTATTTTCACCAGATTCTCTCCGCCGACGGCTGGCAGCAGGAACGTTACATTGAAAACGACTGGTACCACATGCCGGTGCGGCCCGTTAAAGACGAAGCCGGCCAACCTCTCTGGGTAACGGTGGATATCGACGGCACGCCGGTGGTGGTGCAGGTCTGGCAAGTGTCCATCGGCGTTATCACGCTTTACCTGCTCGACACCAACATCCCGGAAAATTCGTCGAAACATCGCGAGATAACCTCCGTTCTCTACGGCGGTGACAAGGATATGCGCATCCGCCAGGAGATAATCCTGGGCATCGGCGGTATCCGGGCCCTGCGGGCGCTGAATATCGAACCCTCCGTCTTTCACATGAATGAGGGCCACGCCTGGTTTCTTACTCTGGAACGCCTCCGCACCCTCATGCAGGACAAGAAGCTTTCCCTCAAGGAGGCCGCCCAGTATATCTGGTCGACGGCCGTCTTCACCACGCATACCCCGGTACCCGCCGGAAACGAGAAATTCGACCCGGTGCTGGTACACCGCTACCTGGGCAAGTTTGTCACCGACCTGGGCTTCACCTGGAAGGAGTTTGTCGCACTGGGGCGCGTTTTCGCGGAGGACGAGGCCGAGCAGTTCGGCATGACCGTGGCCGCCCTCAAAACGTCGGCCTTTGCCAACGGCGTATCCCAACTGCACGGCCGCGTATCGCGTGAAATGTGGCACAACATCTGGCCCAGCCGGCCCCGGGACGAAGTCCCCATTCAGGCCGTCACCAACGGTGTCCATGCCTCCTCCTGGATTTCCCACGACATGAATGAACTCTACGAATCGTATTTCGGCCCGCATTACGTCGAACGGGCGGGCGCCCCGGAGGTGTGGAAGCATGTCGAGAAAATCCCGGATGCGGAACTGTGGCGGGTTCATAATCGGCGAAGGGAACGACTGATTTTCTTCACCCGCAAACAACTCAAAAACCAGCTTATACGGCGCGGTGCATCCCAGATAGATATCCAGAGAGCCGAACAACTACTGGACCCGCAAATATTCACCATCGGTTTCGCACGCCGATTCTCCACCTACAAGCGTGGCAATCTCATCTTCTCCGACCCCGACCGCCTGGATCGCATTATCAATAACGACAAGTTCCCGGTGCAGTTGATCATATCCGGCAAGGCTCACCCCCTGGATAGCCCCGGCAAAGAAATAATAAAGCTGATCGTCGGTCACTGCTCGGAAGAAAGATTCCGTCAACGCATCGTTTTCATCGAGGACTACGACATAAACATCGGCCGCTACCTGGTTCAGGGCACCGACGTCTGGTTGAATACCCCGCGCCGTCCCCAGGAGGCGTCGGGTACGTCCGGAATGAAAGCCGCTCTCAACGGCGTCCTCAACACCTCCATCCTGGACGGCTGGTGGGATGAAGGCTACTGCACCGACGTGGGTTTCAAGATCGGCAGCTCCGAAGAATATGATAACGTCGAAACCCAGGATCACTTTGACACGCAGTCGCTCTATAACACTCTCGAACGTGAAATCATTCCCCTCTTCTACGAGAAAAACGAGATCGGCCTGCCCTCGCGTTGGATTGCCAAAATGAAGAACTCCATTCGCATGGCCGGAGAAAAATTCACGGCCCAGCGAATGCTCATGGATTACACCCATCGCTTCTACGTACCGGCGATTGGCGCCGCGTCCCGGCTTCAGTCCGATAACTTCGATATTACCCGACAGGTCACCGCCTGGGTCGAGCGGATGAGCCAGAGCTGGGACAGCATCAGCATCAAGGATGTGGAGATCCCGGACCTGGGCTCCACCCTTTATGTCGGCCAGACTTTTCCCATTTCCATCAAGGTTTTCCTCGGCAAAATCCGGCCTGATGACGTTGACGTCGAGATCGTGGCCGGCATGCTTGACTCGCAGGAGAAAATCCGCGCCTTCAGCCCGGTCACGGCCGGTCTCAACGGCTCGGCCCCCGAAAACACCGACGGCGTGTACATTTTCCGCGGAGAAGTGGTCTGCCACGAGTCCGGCAGGTTCGGCGTGACCGCGCGCATTATTCCCCGAAACGAAAACCTCCCCCACACGATAAAGCCCAAACTCATAAGCTGGTGGTAAACCGGCCCACCCTCCTCCGGGACGCACCCGTACATCGAAAATCAGCAATCACTTGACATCTTCTGCTGGCCGCGTTTTATTCGACTTAACACTTACTGTAAACCTATGCGCTACATGGAGGATTTAATGAAGAACCCTTTCCTCAGACTGGCAGTGGCAGTCGTTCTGTTGGGTCTGTGGCCGGTTTTCGGCACCTTTGGTTTCGACTTCTCTGAGTTGGAAAACGCGGTCACCGAGTACACGCTGGAAAACGGGTTAAAGGTGCTCGTTATGGAGCGGCATGATGCCCCGGTAGTCTCGTTTGTGACCCTGGCCAATGTCGGCGGCGCGGACGATCCGAAGGAGTATACCGGTCTGGCCCATATGCTGGAACATATGGCCTTCAAAGGAACTACTACCCTCGGCACGACTAACATCGAAGATGAGCTGGCAGCCATGAAGGTGGAAGACTCCATCTGGTATGAGCTGCGCGCGGAACGTAAGAAAGGCGCCTTTGCCGATTCGGTTCGTTTGACCGAGTTGGGTGAGGCGTTCGATGCTGCGATTGAGAAGGCCTGCAGCTTTGCTGAACCCAACGCCTTTGATCATATCCTTGAAAAAGAGGGCGGCGTAAACATCAACGCCGCCACCAGCAAAGACTTCACCTTCTACATCGTGAGCCTGCCGTCCAACCGCGTGGAACTCTGGATGGCTATGGAGTCCGAGCGCTTCCTCAATCCCGTTTTCCGCGAGATGTATCGCGAGAGAAACGTCGTCGCCGAGGAGCGCCGCCAGGTTCTCGATAACCAGCCTATCAATCGTAGTATCGACGCGCTGGTATCCACCGCTTTCAAGGCGCACCCTTACGGCGTGTCCATTGTCGGTCACATGTCCGACATCCAGAACTACACCCGCGACGCCGTCAAGGCGCAATTCAAAAAACACTATGTTCCCTCCAATCTGACTGTTGCCATTGTCGGCGACGTCAAGCCGAAGGACATTCTCAAGATGGCCCGGAAATACTGGGGCCGCTTACTCTACAGCCCTCCTCCTGAGCCGCTGGCGACGGTTGAACCGGAGCAGAAGGGCGAACGCCGCGTGTCTCTGGAAGATCCGGCTCAGCCGTTTCTGGCTATGGGCTGGCACATTCCCAGCGGTACCGACCCTGACTGGCCGGCGGTAGAGGCTTTGATAAGTTATCTCGGCGAGGGCCGCACTTCTCCTATGTACAAAAATCTCGTAAAGGAGAAAAAGATCGCGGCCATGGTGGACGTTTATGCCGGCTATCCCGCCGACAAGTATCCTTGCCTGGGACTGGCCTACGCCATCCCGGCCTCGGGGCACAGCCCGGCTGAATGCGAAGAACAAATCCTGGCCGAGGTCGAGCGCCTGAAATCCGAGTTGCTGCCGGCGGAAGAGGTCGAGAAAATTCGGGCCCGTGCCAAAGCCTCCTTCATCAACGGCCTGAACAACAACCTTGGTCTGGCCATTCGGCTGGCCCTGTATCAAAACGATTGGAACGACTGGCGGGAGCTGTTTCGTCAGTTGGATCGCATCAATGCCGTGACGCCGAAAGATATCCAGAGGGTCGCCAACAAGTACTTCACCAATCAAAACCGCACGGTGGTTACCCTGAACACTATTGAAAGTTGATTGGGAGCAGATAAAATGATACGTAAATCATATATCGCAATTGTGGCCGGTGTGATCCTGACGGCGCTGTGCTGTATACCGCTGGCGGCCCAGGATGTCGACAAATTGAAATTCCCGAAGCTGAATGAGATTAAGATCCCGGATGTGGAGAAAGTTACGCTGGACAATGGCCTCCGGCTGTATCTGCTCGAAGACAAGTCCCTGCCCGTCTTCAATGTCTCTGTCCGGGTCAATGGCGGCTCTTATCTGGAACCGTCGGACAGAGTCGGCCTGGCCGAGATCTGCGGAACCGTCATGCGTACCGGTGGTACTCAGAAATGGACCGGCGATGAAATCGACGAAATGCTGGAAGGCATCGGCGGGTCCGTGGAGACTTCTCTTGATGTGGCTTCGGGAGCCGGTTTCATCAATGTCCTCAGTGAATACACTGATCTGGGCCTGGAAGTTTTAGCCGAAGTACTCCGTCGACCGGTTTTCGGCGAGGACAAAATCGAGCTGGCCAAAGTCCAGCAGCGAACCGCTATTTCTCGTCGTAATGACGATATGGATGAACTCACCCGACGGGAATACAGAAAGCTCATCTATGGAAGTGACTCGCCATATGCCCGCCACTCCGAATACAAAACCGTCAACGCCGTCACCCGGGACGACTTGATAGCCTTCCACAAAACGTACTTCCAACCGGAAAACATACAGATGGCCGTATGGGGTGACTTCGACAAGAAAGATATTATCGCCAGGCTCGAGAAGTACTTCGGCGATTGGTCGCGCGGAAGCGTCGTCGTGCCCCCGCCTCCCGAAGTGGACTACGACTGGCGCAGCCGGGTCTATTATGCCGAGAAGGCCGACGCGGCCCAATCATATATCAGGGTGGGACATATCGGCGGCCTCGTCACTGCCCCCGACTACCCCGATATGCTGGTGGTAAGCAGCATCCTCGGCGGCGGCTTCGGAAGTCGCATAACGGACGCCGTGCGAACCAGGCTGGGACTGGGCTATACTGCCGGCGGCCGCTACATCTCCGATTTCGCCTATCCCGGCTATTTCTTCATCGTTGCCTCGACAAAGCCGCAATCAACGGTAAAGGCAACCAGGGAAATTATTGAACAGATCAAGTCCATGCACACCGTCCCCCCGACGACGGCTGAAATGCAGAAGGGGAAGGATGGTTACCTCAACTCCTTTGTCTTCAATTTCGACTCCCGGCGTGAAGTCGTCAACCGCATGATGGAATATGATTTCTACGGCCTGCCCGAGGACTTCCTCCAGCAGGAAAAGCAACGCGTTGAAAACGTCACTCCCGACGACATTGCGGCGGCGGCCAAGAAAAACCTGCGCCCGGATGAAATGGTCGTTTTGGTGATTGGCAACGGCGCCGAATTTGACGAGCCGCTGGAGGCTCTGGGACTTGGCCCGGTAGATACCATTGATATCGCCATCCCGTCGGGTGAAGAGGAAAAAGAGTTGGCCGTCACTCCGGAAAACCTCGCCATGGGCCGACAGTTGCTGGCGAAAGCCGCCGGTGCCGCCGGAGGCGTGGCGAATTGCCGGAATATAATGGCATTGGCCACCAAGGCCACTATCACCCTTTCGACGCCCCAGGGAGAATTCCCCGTCGGCGTTGAGGATATATCCGTCTTCCCGGACAAAAGTCGCTCCGTCGTATCCATGATGGGGCAGAAACTATATTCGGTTCAGGATGGCGAAAGCGGCTGGAAAACATCTCAGACCGGCGAGATTGTGGCTATGACTGAGGACGACCTGAAAGAGCAGGCCGACGAAAATGCGCGCCGGACAATCCTCATTTTCCAGAAAGCCGATGACCCGTCAGGCCAGGCTGTCTTTGACGGTTCCGGAGAATCCAACGGCATCGCCTGTGAATACGTGGTACTTCTGGCAGGTGATGGCAACCGTATCTGCCGTCTGGGCCTTGAGGCCCAGACCGGCGAACTGCTCTCCAAGTCCTATTGGGGCAAAACCTTCATGGGTGAAGGCAATATCGACCAGTTTTATTCGGAGTTCTCGGATGTGTCAGGCATCCGGCTGCCCATGAAGACGGAAACCCGGCTCAACGGGCAGAAGATCTCGGCTACGGAAATTACCGAGATCGTGGCTAACGAAACATATCCGGCGTCGACTTTCGCTAAACCCGAGTAAAGCGGCGTCAGGCGGCGGCAGAAAAGCCGGTTGCACCGACTTTTCTGCCGCTCCAAAATGGCTCCGGACCGGCGTGTACCGGAACCGCAGCCAGGTATCATTACCAGCCATTACCGCCTGCAGTCCGCACCTACTTACCTTCCACCCCCACGCAGAATTAGCCGTTACCGATTCAACGGCCCGTTACTTCGAAACGTCAATAACTATGGCGTCAGGGAGGCCGCCGACATTTTTCTGAAAATCCTTGCGATGGCATATAAATTTATGTAAAATAATAAGTTGTAGTATTGCCGTACCGCGGCGTCTGATCCGACTCCCCGCGAGCCGGCAGTAAACGAAAATCGAGCAAAGCGATGAGCGTGAAAACCATGTCTAAAAAAGGGTTAGTTGCCTCGACCATAGCGGTCGCATTTTGCGTGATGTTATGCGGATCGCTTCATGGACGAATGGCACCGGACGCGCGCAAAGGCTTTCAGGGCGGTGGCTCCCTTGTTGATCCGCCGGCCCATGGCCTCGCCGGACACCGCGTCGGCCAGATCGTCCTCGGTGTTAACAATAACGGCACCTTCGGGGCCGAGTACGCCGCGGGTGCTCACATCGATTTCTTCACGGGCCAGGCCGTGCCTTCCTGTGAATATCCCAAAGGCTCGGGAATCCAGTACCTCTTCGGTGGTGCTTTCTGGATCGGGGCGGTGGTCGGTCGCGATACGCTTGTCTCGGTCGGTGCCGATGGCTGGCAATATGTAAACGAAATGTTCCCGGACGAAGCCCCTTGGGGTAAAATGAAAAAACGTTCCATCATTGATCCTTCGAAACCGGAGTTCAAAGACGCTATATCGGAGGAAGACTACATCGCCGTCTACACCGACACGTACACGCAGGGAATCGACAACGACTGGACCGGACGTCCCCACCGACCGCTCAACATTCACGTTAAGCAAAGCTCTTTTGCCTGGTCGTATTCGTATGCCGAGGACCTGGTGCTTTTTGATTACAAAATCTCGAACATCGGCTCCAGGACGCTTGAAAACGTCTACATGGGCATTTATGTCGACGCTGACGTCTGCTTTGACTGCCAGAACACTCAGGGCTTTGCCGACGACCTGTGCGGTTTTGTACATACTCTGCCTGCCTTCTGCAAGAAATGCGAATATGTCGACACCGTGAATATGGCCTGGATAGCGGACAACGACGGTGATCTGAGCAAAGAGCGACCGGCGCCTCACGTCACGGCTACGCGAATCGTCCGCACTCCGGCCGAGGAACTTGATGTCTCTTTCAATTGGTGGATTGGTAACGGCAACGCCAGCCTCGACTTTGGCCCCCGGGAACAGTCCGAGAAGGGTCGCTGGGCGGAAAAATTCCGAGACTTCGGAACCGGCGGCCTGGGCACCCCCGAGGGTGATCGTAACAAGTACTATTCCTTGCGGAATCGCGAGTTCGACTATGACCAGGCTTACACTGCTAAAATATCTGAAGCTGATACGCTCTGGCTCTACCCTAACCAGGACCTGGCGTCCGATTTTGCCGATGGCTATGACACCCGCTATCTGCTATCCTTTGGGCCGTTCAGAATAAGTCCCGGTGACGAGTTGCCCATCTCGTTTGCCTACTTCGCCGGCCCCAACTTCCACCGCTCCATCGGCAATGATGATTTTCTCCCGAACGACCCCGAAAGATACTACGCCAATCTCAATTTCGCCGATCTGGGCGAAAACGCCCGGTGGGCGTCATGGATCTATGACAATCCCGGCGTCGACACCGATGACAACGGCTACGGCGGTGAGACATTTATCTGTGTCGCCGATTCCGCCGTGATTGACTCCACGAAAATCGACTCCGTCTGGACCGGCTCCGAGTGGGAATACATCTACATTTACGACTACTTGCCGACTCTCGCCGACACCTGCTTTACTACCGGCGACAGAATACCGGACTTCCGGGGCGCCTCTCCCCCGCCGTCGCCGTCTTCATGGGTCAATCACCTCGGGATTCCGGCCATGCGGGTTATGCCGGAGGTTGGAAAAGTCACCATCAAGTTCAACGGCCTCAGATCTGAGAACACCAAGGACGTCTTCTCCGATTTGATAGACTTCGAAGGGTATCGCGTTTACTACTCCCGGGACGAACGCTCCAGCAGTTTCAGCGTGCTGGCCTCATACGACGTGGAAGACTATAACAAGTTCGTCTGGGATCCTTACCGCCCCGGTGGTGCCGGTTACGTTCTGGCCGACATTCCTTACGTGAGGGAAGAGTTGCAGTGCGCCTATGGTGACTCCTGCGGGGGCACCGATTTTGACCCCCTGGCCTATTCTCCATCGAGTCCCTTCATCCACCCCCTCTACCCCGAATCCCTGTTTTATTTCCAGCCCCAGGATTACAACGTGTCCGAACTTGGTGTGGCCACTGACATCGCAAAGCCTTTCGATGTCTCTTACCCCACTACTCTCATTCCCGAAGAAGCCCCGGACTCTGAAATCACGGCCGACGGTTTTTTGAAATACTTCGAGTACGAGATTGTAATCGTGGACCTGTTGCCCACGGTGCCTTACTGGTTCAATGTCACCGCCTTCGATTTCGGCTCACCGGAGTCGGGTCTCCCCTCCCTGGAATCCTCCGTCACTTATGGCGCCGAAAGCGCCTATCCGTTGGCCTCGGTGCAGGAGGTGGCCGCCAGGGATCTCCCGGTGTTTGTCTATCCCAACCCTTATCGAGTCGACGCCGGCTACCTCGAGTCAGCCTTTGAAACGACGACGATCGAGAGCCAAACGATCTCCGAAGGTCGGGCCCGGCGAATTCACTTTGCCAATCTGCCGCCCAGGTGTACTATCAGTATTTTCTCTATTGACGGTGATCTTGTTCGCGAGATTGACCACAACATCCCCGAATCCGACCCCGAAGCCTCTCATGACACCTGGGATCTCATCACCCGCAACACTCAGTCGGCCGTCTCCGGGATTTATTACTGGACGGTGGAGGACGACGAGGGGAACACGCAGATCGGTAAACTGGTTCTTATAATGTGAGATATGGCGATATTTAAATGGCTTAAAGGCCGGCGCAAAATACTGTTTTGCTCGGCCTTTGCTTTATACTTCGGCGTCGGCTCCATCGATGCCGAACAAATCAATCCGAAGCTGCGCCCCGGACTTAAAGACCGCCAGAGCGGTCAAGCGGCCGCCGGCGGGCCCATCGTCCAGTACACGGCGCACAACCGGGGCAATATTCAGTTGGCCATAGCCAACAACGGCACTTTCGGCACTCTCGGAGGCGCGACTCCCGACCCGTTCACCGGCGAGGTTATCCCCTCCTGCATTTACCCCCGGGGCTCCGATATTGTGTACCTGTGGGTGGCGGCCATGTGGATCGGTGCTATTGTCGGTCGCGACACCCTGGTGTCGGTGGGCGACGAGGACTGGTATCGCACCAGAGAATTCTGGCCCGACGTCGCGCCTTTCGGCGACTTTCAATATAAGTCCATTGACATAGGCAGCCCCTTTTATGACCCCGGGGCACGTTCCGAGGATGACATCATCTGTGAATATGCCGACACCATCTCGGATGTCAACGTGGTCCAGATGGACCCCTTTGACATCCGTCCCCACAAGCCCCTTAATGTCAAGGTAACCCAGCGCTCGATGGCCTGGAGTTACGCCTACGCCGATGATTTCATCCTCTTTGACTACCAGGTTGAAAATATCGGCGAGGCCACCCTGCGGGAAGTGTATATGGGCATTTACGTCGACGGTGACGTCTGGCACACCTCCCGTAACGGGCCCGAGGGATGGAACGACGACATCGTCGGTTTCTACCCGGAACACCCCGCCCCCGAAGGCTGCGGCTTTATCGACACCATAAACGTAGCTTACACCGCCGACAACGATGGTGACCCGGCCGGCGGCCAGTGGGATTATCGTTCGGCCCTGGGCGCTGTCGGGGTGCGGGTCGTGCGGACACCGGCCGAGGAACTCAGGTACTCCTACAATTGGTGGATCATGAACTACAGCAACCCCTCGGGCGATTTCGGGCCGCGCCGCCAGGAACGGCCCGGCGACCCTTTTCGTGACATGGGCCCCCGCATCGGCACTCCTACCGGAGACAGAAACAAGTACTACGTCCTCAGGCACGAGGAGTTCGATTACGACCTCCTGTTTACTGCCAAAGACCACACTCTCGAAGGGTGGTTGCCGCCTCCCGAAGACGCCGAAGAATATGCCAGGGGATTCGACACCCGGTATCTGCTGTCGTTCGGGCCCTTCAACATCACCCCCGGTGACAAACTCCCGATATCTTTCGCCTGGGTGGGCGGTACCGACTTCCACGTCGGTGCTAACCATTTCGAAGATCTTTTCGATCCCGACAGTCCTGAACTATACTATAAGGCTCTCAACTTCTCCGGTCTGGCCGCCAGTTCCCGCTGGGCCTCCTGGGTCTATGACAATCCCGGCGTCGACACCGACAGCAACGGTTACGCGGGCAAACTGCGCACCTGCGTTTTAGACTCGGCCCTGGCGCGATTGGATACCATCCCCGACGGCGACTCGACGATAATTGTCCAAATCTGGGAACCGACTCAGGTAGATTCTTTCTGGTATGAAGGCGACGGCGTGCCCGATTTCCGAGCCGCCGGCCCCCCGCCGGCGCCCCGCATGAGGCTGATTCCCGCCGAGGGTAGGTTTGTCGTGCACTGGAACGGCTTCTATTCGGAAAACACACGCGACATTTTCTCGGACATTATCGATTTCGAAGGGTACCGCATATACATGGGACTTGATGACCGCGCCTCCAGCCTGTCGCTGATGGCTTCCTATGACGTAGAAGACTACAACCGGTACGTCTTCAGGCAGACGGCGCCGGGGCAGTACGAGTGGGTTCTGGAGGAGGTGCCGTACACGCTGGATTCTTTGAAAACACTATTCGGTGACCCCGAGTTCGATCCCCTGGCCTGGTCGCCGCTCAATCCTTTCTCATGGGAAGACGAGGTATACTATTTCGGACCTCAGGATTTCAACAAGTCCGATCTCACCTCTCCGCACGGCTTGCGCAAGGCCTACCCCGAGGCCACTGACCCCGGTAACGATGCGTCCCTGTGGAGGGAAGATGACATCACCCGGGAGCACGGCGAGCCTCTGCCGAAATTCTACGAGTACGAACTGGTTATTGACAATCTCCTCCCGACCGTCCCGTATTGCGTCGCCGTGACCTGTTTTGATTTCGGCTCGCCGGTCGCCGGGTTGACCGCCCTGGAGACCAACCCCGTTAATAACCTGATCACCGAGTACGCCCAACTTCCTGCCGATTCGGTTGAAAAGTACCGGCTGGACGCTTACGTCTACCCCAACCCTTACATCATCGACGACGATTATGCCGCTCAGGGCTTCGAAAACAGGAATCGCACCCTGGCCGAGGAAAGAGCCCGGCGCATCCATTTTGCCAACCTGCCCAATGTCTGCACGATTAAGATCTTTTCTCTTGATGGTGACCTGGTTCGCGAGCTTGACCATAATTATCCAGGGGGCGGCCCCACCGCCATGCACGAGACCTGGGATCTCATCACCCGCAACACCCAGGCGGTCGTATCGGGAATTTATTACTACGTCATAGAGTCGGAAGAGCGCACCCAGATAGGTAAGCTGGTAATAATCAAGTAGGCTTAGATGCGGGCGCTGTGTGCGGCGTTGTCGAAGTGTTTGGGGAGCACCCGCCGGAACACCATGTATCCGACAGCCGACACCACCGCCAGGGAGGCTATAAGCATCCAGCAAAGCGCCGGCGTCTGCTGAAAGTGATCCAGGATTAGGCCTCCGTACAGCGGACCGAAAGACCACCCGGAGGCAACGAAAAAGCCGTATATCCCCATATACCGACCCATTCTCCCCTCAGGCGCCAGACGCGCCGTTAGCGCCAGCGATGGCGGCGACATAAACACCTCCCCGACCGTCACCACTACCATGGCTATGATAAAAAAGTTGAATCCGGCCCAGAACCCAATCATGCTGTAGCCGACGGCGTAGACCAGCGCCCCCAGAATAAGTTGCGTCGTGAACCGAAAACCCGACAACATCCTCGTAACCGGGATCTGCAACACCACGACGATAAGACCGTTTATCATGTAAAGAAGCCCCAACTGCGCCTCCGATATGCCCACCATCTGTACCGCGTACAACGAAAAAGGAGCGATAAGCTGGGCCACCACCAGGTACAACAGGAATATCAGTATCGAATGCCAGGCCAGGTTGGCGTCGTCCTTGATCGCCAACAGGTCGGAAAGTTTGAAACGATCGAGCGCGCGCGTCACCTTGGGGCTGACGAGAAAAAACAAGAAAATCAGCGCCGAAACAATCGTCATCGCGGCCGCGATGTAAAACAGCAGCGCGTAAGAAGACCCCGCCAGAAAACCGCCGATCGCCGGCCCGACCGCCCACCCGAGATTGCCCGCCGAACGAGTAACCGCATACCCGTCGAGGCGTTGTTCATCCGGAAGAATGTCCGAAACCATCGCGTTAGCCACCGGCTGGAATACCGCGCCAAAAACCGAGTTGACCAGGAGCACCCCTGCCGTCCACCATACGCCCCAGTCACAACTGATACCGATGGCGATCAGTGCAAAAGCCACCGCCCTGCACATCTGCGAGTATATCAACAACTGCCGTCTCTCGATTCGGTCCGACACCTCCCCGGCAATCATCTGAAAAAGCGAACGCACCACCGCCATCAGACCGTAGAAAAGCCCGATGGTTGTTATGGACACTCCGTAGGCTTCGTTGAAGTAGATAGCTATAAAAGGAATGGCCGCGGCAAAACCGATGGCGCTGACCAGCCAGCCGGTGGCAAGGATCCACAGGTTTCGGTCAAACTGCCGAAAATACGCGATGCTTCTGCTGAACATATGAGACAGAATATACGCCGCCACAACGGATTTACAAGAGGAAACCCGCCCCGGAGATTCCGGAACGGGTCGCTCAAGGTTCGTTTATGAGACTGAATCCGTCAGTTATGGCCTGCTAGCTGGTCAGTCGGGCCAGTCGGGCACGAGCATCCGCTATCTCGTCCAATTCGATATCGGCTCTGCCCCAATAGCGCAGCACTTCTGTATAGCGCGCCGCGGCTTCATCGGTCATACCCAGCCCTTCATAGGCGCGTCCCAGATAGTATACATCCAACAGGTAAACATAGGCACTGCTCGAGGCGGATCCTTCACCGAGAAGTTCGGTTAGCACACCCCTGGCCTTGTCGAACTCCCCCCTGACGACATGAATATGCGCCAGCTCCCGCTGATCGTCCTCCATGTCGCCGCCGCCGTATTCATTGGCGATTATTTTTTCGAGAACAGTTATCAGACGCCCCGTATCGGAAACGCACTGTGCTTCGAAGAGATCCTGAACGGCATCGGCCAGATCCCACATCTCCGATGGCATTCTCGCCTTGAAAGCGTCAATCTCGGTTTCGAATATAGGGCGGGCTTTGTCGGCATGCTGCGGACCCCACGCCACAAGCTGCAAAGGATAATTGAGTCGCATGAAAACCGTCGCCCACTCGAAACTGCGCTCCGCATAGAGCAGGGCGCTGTCGGGCATCCCGAAAGTGAAAAAGCTGTTCGCCAGTGTGGCCAGCGCCGACCGGACCTGGTTGCTGTCTTTCGTCAGCATGGCCTGATTCCGAGCCTGTCTGAGGTTCTCCAGGCCGCTCTTGAATTCTCCGGCCCACGTATCGAGGTTGGCACGGTTGAGGTAATAGCGGACCATGTCGAAGGGCTTGTTCTCCACCAGCCGCCGGAATTCATCAAGATAATACCGGGAACTGTCAAACATTCGCTGTTGTATATACAAATGACTGAGACGACGCCAGGCCAGCGGTATCTCCGGAAATCTTGTAATCGCAGAGTGGTACTCATCTCGAGCTTTTTCGTACTCCCCCTGCGTCTGATAGTAGCCGGCCAGAGTAGTGTAGGCGCTCGGCGATTCCGGGTAAAACTCGATCAGCTTTTGCGTCAGTTCGATGGCCCGGTCGACGTTGCCGTTCTTGCTGGCCATATCGCCATAAAACCGGAGAGCCAGGCGGTATTGAGGGTCCAACGCCAGGGCCGTGTCGAACTGGGCGTACGTTCTTATCGAATCACCCGTAAACGTATTCAGGAATATGCCATAAATGGCCCGGCCTTCTTTGTCGTCGGGATAATACCGAACGAAAGATTCCAGCTTGGCAAAGGCGTTATCATACTCCGTTGACATAAACGTATCGGCGTAGATATCCAGCAAACTTCGCTCCCGTGGCGGAAGTCTCCCCTCGTTTTCTTTGGCTTTCGCAAAATACGCCACCCCCGCCTGCGACTGGCCCTGAAAAGCATAGGCCATGCCGACCCGCATATAGGCCAGCGCGAACGTCGAATCGATAGTCAGGGCAGCGTTGAATTCACCGACGGCCTTCTCATATAACTCGTCAAGAAAATAGTCCATACCCGCCAGGTAGTGCTTGTAAGCCTCCGGCGACGACGACGTGAATTGCGTCACCTTTTGGTTGCCGGCAGCCTCCGCCTGCACGTTCAATGACGCTGCTATCTTGCCAGTCAAGCTGTCGACCAGCGTAAAAGGATCGTCACCGACCACCTTTTCGGCCAGGACAATTTCCCCGCTCCCGGCGTCTTCCAGCCGGGCATC
>CBFCYQ010000045.1:0-15212 GCA_965602205.1 uncultured bacterium
GGTTGGGTAGAGGGGGCTAGGAAACTACCCAGGGACAGCAGAGAGTCACCCTCGTCAGTAATAAATATCGACTAAAAGACCGAAAAGTCAAGTCATTTTAGTTCTAATTTTGTCCACAATTGGGGTGGGGATCTAATAACGGACTATTTTGACCGGTACAGTTAATGTGATGTGATCGTCTTCGGCCGGAACACCGACCGAGAGTGTAAGACTGGACCTGTGCGTCCCTTTAGGCAGGTCTGGTTTGGGCGTCACTACCAATTCAAGGCTGGCTCCTTTAGCGGCTTCGCCTCTAGTCACATCGACGTCAAAGTGTGCACTCGAGACCTCAAATCCCGCCAGTGTGATTTTGTCAAAAGCCCGGTTGGGGATTGTGATTTTCTTGGATTTGTGTGACGGCAGGAGAAGTAGAGAGACCGGGTCCGGCTTTAGGCCGTTAAACCACTGACCCACCGTCGCCAGGTAAAAAAGCTGAATCTCAGGTGTGGCCGGATCGTTTGTTAATATGCGGAACGACTTGTTCACCGGCCCGTAATAGTTTTTCGAGTTAAACGTCGCCCGGATAAGCACCGAGTCGCGGGGTCTGATAAGGGAATCGGATTTGGTCAGCGCTGTACATTCACAACTGGTGTTAAGTCCCGTGATTTTCACCAGCATCTTGCTGCGGTTATACAGCGTGTATGTGTGGTGCACTTTAAAGTCTATACCGACATGCCCGAAATCGTAGACCGCGTCGTATTCCAAGTTGGCCTGAGCGGCGACCAGCGACGGCGTAAGCAACACAATTAATAAGGCCAGGCAGTTAGCTCTGGAAGACATTTTCACCTCTTGATCTCAGCGGCCAGAAAGCCGTGCTGACGCATCCACTTGTCGTTATAGCACTTGCTCAGGTATCTTATGCCGGCATCACCGAAGATGCCGACGATCATGGCTTCCGGACCCAATTTCCCGGCGATGCGCTCCATCGCCACCGCCACGGCGCCTGATGAACCGCCGCCCGAGATGCCCTCATCTCTTGCGATAAGGCGGGCCCGGTTAAACGAATCGCTGTCGGAGACAGTGACGACTTCATCGACCAGGTGGGGGTGAAGAGCCTGCGTAATCACATCCGTTCCGATTCCCTCGACCTTGTATTCGTAGCCCTCGATCTCCCGATTATGTTTGATATATTCGGCAAAGATGGAGCCTTCCGGGTCGACGGCAATGGCCCTGATCTGCGGGTTCTGTTCCTTCAGGTAGCGCGCCGCGCCCGAGAAAGTGCCGCCGGTGCCGATACCGCAAACGAAATGCGTTATCTCGCCGCCCGTGTCCTGCCAGATCTCCGGACCGGTAAACAGGTAATGGGACTCGACGTTGTCCTGGGAATCGTACTGCTGCATATCGAACCAGCCGTTCTCCCTGGCCAGCCGGCGGGCAACCTGGAAGCACCCGTCGGGATGCTCATGGGGCAGGTCGGTCGGAGTGATGATCACACGGGCGCCATAAGATTTCATCAAGTCGGTTTTTTCCTGGCTGGTCTTTTCCGGCGTCGTGAGAACAGCCTTCAGCCCCAGGACCGAGGCCACCATGGCCAGGGCCGAACCCGTATTGCCCGAGGTGTTGTCGATGACCGTATCGCCCTTTTTGAGTTGGCCCTCATCCAGGGCCTTCTTAACTATGTGATAAGCCATCCGGTCCTTAAGCGAGCCGGTTGGGTTGAACCACTCCAGCTTGATATACGCCCTGGGACCGTTTTTGGGGATACCGGTTTTAAGACGCACTAAAGGTGTATTGCCTATCAGTTCGAGAATATTTTCATAAGCCCGCATCATGGTTGTTCTCTACTACCGGAGTCACTTCCAGCGAGGCGCCCTGAGTGTAAAAGCGAAAGCACCTGTCGTAAGCAGCAAAATCTTATACATATTTTATACATTTATCAACCATTTATTTTTTGAAAATGTGTCGGCTTTTTTATTGACAAGTAGCCGCCGCCGGATTTTATACTTCTTAAGTAAGTGAAAGTAACATGCAACTGCTGACGCGACCGAGATATTACGTAATAATGGCCGCGAGTGGAGGAGGCGATGAAATATATGAGGTTTTTGGCTGTCTTATGTCTGGCCGGTCTGGTCATCAGCGGCTGTTCCAAGAAACAGGAGGAAGCCGATAAGCTCGAACAGGAGATGATGGCGCAGGAAACGGCAGTGGACAGCGCGGCTGTCGATACTACCGCAGTCGAGGAAGAAGTGGCGATGGATGCCGCTGCCGTTCCCCGGGAGGAAACCTCTCCGTTCGTGCCTGTCGATGTCGAGGGGGAAGGCTACACCGTGCAGGTTGCCAGTTGCGAGTCGTTGGACTACGCGCGGTATCTCGTGGAAGTGTACAGCGATCGGGGGTACGAGCCATACCTGACCCAGTTCGAGTTTGAAGGGCAGTTATTCTATCGGGTCAGGGTCGGCCAGTTCGAGAGCGATTCCGAGGCGCTGGCGCTTAAAGCGGAACTGATTGACAAATATTCGGTCGATGCCTGGGTTGATATTCTCTGACCTGGGTATCCGACGGCCGCACCCGGATGCATCTTCTTTGCGCCTGAAAGCGACGGCATGATATTTCCCCGGCCCCGGTAGACAGGGGTCGGGGGCGCGATTGCTACTTGTCCCGAATCGTCCAGCGCGCGGGAGAAATCATGAAAAGCCACACCAAGTACCTGACTTTCAATACCAAGAAGCGGCGGGATTATATCAATATCACCGCCGAGGTGGACGAGGCCGTGAGCGACAGCGGTGTTCAGGAGGGCCTGGTGCTTGTTTCCGCCATGCACATCACCGCCGGGGTTTACATAAACGATGCCGAGTCCGGCTTGATTGCCGATATCGACGAGTGGGCCGACAAGCTGGCTCCGTTCGGGCCCGATTACAGGCACCACCGAACGGGAGAGGACAACGGCGACGCTCACTTGAAGAACCTGCTGGTGGGTTCCCAAGTGGTTCTGCCGGTCACCGACGGCAGGATTGATTTCGGTCCCTGGCAGCAGGTGTACTACGCCGAATTCGACGGCCGGCGGCGCAAGCGGGTAATAATAAAAATCATCGGCGAGTAGAGAGCTTCCCTCGCCAGTACTCTCATTGATGCTTCTGCCTCGTGACGATTCCGGCTCACCGGGAAGTGAAAGAGCCAGGTTCGTGGGGAACCTGGCTCGAATAATCCGTCGGGACTACAGGCAATCAATCGCTCTTGCCGGGCTGGTCTGGTTTTAGATACTTGTCGAAAAACTCTACTTGCTTGCGGTACTCGGCGATAACGTTGACCGTCTTGCCCGCACCGTGGCCCTCGTCGCGGAAAATCAGTGAATCGACAAGGCCGCCGTTGCCATGAACCGCCTCGAGTATCTGGCGGGCCTCGCCGATAGGAACCCGCGGGTCATTCTCACCGTGTATTACCAGCAACGGCGTTTTAATGAGGTGGGCTTTGTGTATCGGGGATATTTCCTTGAGGAACTCGGGGTCCGACAGGGGACCGTACTCGGACTCGCGCAGGGCCCGCCGGTAAGGCCTGGTGTTCTCCAGGAACGTCTTGAAATTGGCAATGCCCACATTATCAATTGCCGCCGAAAACAGGTCCGGGTATTCTGTAATCATACCCAGCACCACGTAACCGCCGTAAGAACCGCCCCGGATACCCAGCATGCCCTGTTGAGAGTAGCCGTTGTCAATCAGCCACTGGGCTGCCGCCCGGTAGTCCATGAGCGAGTGCTTCCGATTCTTGTAATTGTCAAGGTTGAGGTATTCGCGCCCGTAACCCGATGACCCGCGCGGATTGGGAGCCATGATGCCATAACCATTTAACATCAGGTACTGGATATTGCGGGCAAAATAGGGCTGGAACTGACCTTCCGGTCCGCCATGGGCGTGGATTATGAATGGAATGGGCTCGCCCTTCTTGTAGCCCGGAGGCAGGTACAAAAAGGCCGGAATCTCTAGGTCGTCGAAAGTCTTGTATTTTACGAGCGTCGGCTCCGTGAAGATGCTGCGGTCGATGCCGGCGTACGTCGAGAAAGTCAGTTGCTTCAACTCCTGTGTGAAGGGATTCCAGCGCCAGACGTCGGGTGCCCGGGTAGGGTTGTTAAAGGACATGATGAAGTTGCCATTTTTGTCGCTGTACCCGCCACCCATCATGCCGTCCAGAGGCGGCGAAGGCAGCTCTTTTTTTGTGGCAACCTCTCTCAGTTTCAAACGAGTGTAGCCGTCCTCGTTGACTGTGGCACCCATATACTTGTAATCTCGCGAGAAGCCCAGGCCGTCAATCTCCCACCTGGGATCGATCCAATTGTCCGCAGCAAAATGGACTTCAGGAGAACCGACCGTCATCGTGGCGAGGCGCTGGATACCGTCGTCGTTGTCGTTGCAGGTCAGCCAGATAGTCTTGTTATCGGGCATGAGCGTAGGATCATAGTAAGATACGTCGTGGTCGTCGTCGTTCAGCTTCTGGTACTGTCCGGTCGGAAGGTCAAGCAAATACAGGTCGTTGTTTACGTTAGAGGTAAAGTTGTAGGTAATCAATTTGGTCCCGTCCTGGGAGATGTCGGCGATACCGTTATAGCCGCGTACACCGGAAGTATCCCCGAATATCTTTTCGGAATTGCCGGTGGTCAGGTCCATCCTGTAGATGAAGAAGTCGCGGCCGTTCTCCTGGTTGGAACGGTAGAAAACAGACTTTTCGTCACGAGCCCAGACCACCGATCCCATCTGGACATCTTCAAAGTGCGTGATTTGCATCACGCGACCGGTTTTCGTGTCCATCAGGTAGAGCTGTGACTGTTCCGAGCCGCCGGTGGATGCGCCCAAGATGGCCATTTTGCCGCCGTAACTGAGTATGAAAAAATCAATGCCGTCCTCAAACGTGGTCAATTGGTAAGGCCAGCCCTCACCGGTGATGCGGAATACCTGAGTGGCCCCCGGCCAGGAAGAAAGGAAAAACACGTTCTGGCCGTCCCAACTGCAACCGGCCGGCGTAGCATGGCCGATCTGCATGAAGGTGGCGATATCCGGGACATATTTGCCTTGGTACAGGAGCGTCTTCTGCTCTCCAGGTTTCTGGGCCATTGAGGCTACGGCCAGTAGAAGAAGGGCAATGATAATCCCTGTCAGATGTGCGAGATGCTTTTGGTTCATATTGCCTCCTGCGAAAAAAGATGTAATTGTTGTCTTTTGACCGAAGATAGACAATTACTGTCGGTGAGGCAATAGGCAAAAAAGGATGATGCGGCTCAGGCTCTGAGTCTTGGATGGGTTTACCAGGGTCCGGCCGGGGCAGATTGAGCGATAAGGCTGTCGTCAGACGGTCTCGGTGGCGAAACGGAAAGAGACGTTTTCTTCCTGCTCGAACATAACTCTCTGATAGAATTCGCAGTTTACGCAGCTGTTTGATCGGTTGTGCGGCAAACGCTTGCCGCAACCGCCGCCTCTGACCATCCAGCAGGCGCGACCGGCTGCCATACCGCCATTTTGACCATCGAACTTCATGGTTGAGGCCACCGGGCACTCACCCAGAATTTCCGTCATGAGGCCGCCTTTTTCGCGGCCACACTTTCTGTACTCCCAGCAATTCAATTTGCTTTTCATATCTGAAGTGCTCTACTCTGTGTCTACAATCTCCAGCACGCCGGCGTATTTCTCATTTTTGAGCAGTTGTTGATACTGAGATTCGGAGGCGTACTGTCTGAATTTTTCAAAACTCTTGCGAACGTTTTTCTCGTCATCCCGCGCCAGGTAGGACAGCATCAGCCACTGGTAGACAAGCGGATTTTTGTCATCCAGGGACCGGGCTTCCTTGAAGTATTTTATCGCTTTTTTGTAATTTGCCTGCTGGAAACGGCCTTCACCCAACCCCATATAGGCCTGGGCGTTCTTCTTGTCGGATTTGCGAACAACCTCGAAGTCGGCTATAGCGGCTCGCTCCTCGCCCTTGAGCAGGTGGATACGCCCCCGGCCGAGGAGGGCCGTGACGGATTTCTCGTCAAGTTCGATAGCACGGTTGTATGATGTTACGGACCAGTTGTATTCTTTTCGAAACTGGTAGATTTCCGCCGCGCGCACGAAATCATCATGGGCGGCCGCTTGATTCCCGTTCCTCACATAGGCTTCCCCGCGATAGAAGTATACCTCGGCATAACTGGGTTCCAACTCAATCGCCTTCGAGAAATCTTCGATAGCCTTGTCGAATTGCTGCTCCTTGACCAGGGCGTAGCCGGTCGAGTACCAGTCTTCGGCCGACTTGGCGGCGGTTGACGGACCATCCCTGGACGGCAACAACTCCACTTTGAGGGTCTTCTTCTGGCCTGGTTGCAGGCTGACTGTGCCGCTGAAGGGTTCGTAGCCGTCTTTGCTGACCCGGTATTTGTGCTTACCGGGCTTTATCTTGGAGTAAGTCAGGTTACCGGCGCCGAGCACCGACCCGTCCATTTCCAGTCGGGCGTCGTCCACGTTGGCATTCAAAGCCAGCCTGGCGAATTCCTGCCGGGACTTGCGGCTGGAAGGTTTCTTTGCGGTCTGGGCGGCCGTGGTCGCCTCAACATTACGCGCGGCTGCGTCGGTGGCTGATTCACTCCGAAGCTTCTGTTGCCGGGATGTTTCCTTTTTTGCGCCACCACGTGAGGCGGTTTCTTTCGCTGATGACCGGTCGGAATCGGGACTCAGAGACAGCAGTGTCACCTTGCCCCCGGAGATCGTGGCGTAGTCATCCCCCAGGATTTTCCCTTCCACCACGTACTCCAGTTTATGAGAGCCTTCCGGCAGAGTGCCCGTTCTGAAGAAACCCTGCGAGTTGGTGCGGAAGGTCTTTCTGAGTTCCGGCAAACGAATAGTCGCCCCTTGTATGAAGGGCTGGCCGCTATCATCAAGGACCATGCCGATGATTTCACCCTGGCCGCTGCCGGCATCGGAGATAAACTGCGATCCCACGAAAAACAGGATAATGGCAAAAAGCCCGATGGCGGCCCCAATTCCGATCTTGGTGTTGAACTGCTTGGGTCTCAACTCGTAGGTGCGATTGCCAATTGCGAGTTCGTCGTTGGGGAGTATCTCCTGGCTGCCCGTGATCTGGATGAAATTCCTGAAATAATACGCAATTCCAAGCCCTCTTTTGGACATCGCCGGGGGCGGCAGATCAGAAGCGGTTTCCTGCTCCGGAACTGTGGGAACTTTCGATTTGCGTTTTTTAGGCGGCTCAATGGGACCTGTTCCAAACGGCTCTTCAACCCCGTCTATTTTTCTGGCCAGTTCGGTTTTGTCTTTTTCTGACAGGTACAGGTTGTTCTCGCCATAAAGGTTTTTTTCAATACTCTTGACCTCTTCGGGAGACAGCCTTTTTATCTCGCCGGTGGTGGATTCGTCGCCGGGCGGCGCCGCCGGGTTTTTCTCTTCCGGTTCGGGCGGCTCGGTTTGGCCGGAAACATCGGCCTGCGGGGGCAGTGGGGAAGAGGAGTCACCGATGGGCCCGAGATCGACCCGGGCGTCTGTATTGTCAAGGGCGTCAGGGGAATAGGCTTGGGCTTCTTTTTCCATGAGGTCTGATGTTGACTCAATTCCGAGATCTTCCCGGGGCTCGGCAAACTCTTTCTGTCCGCCCACGAAATCGCGGTCGTCGGCAGTCGCCTCCGTTACGACGAAATCAAGATCGTCCTTGGATGTCTTATCAGCAACTTGCGCCTTGCCTGGTTCGGTCAAGGGTTCGCCACAATTGCCGCAAATGGAGGCGTCAGCGTCGATCGCTTCGGCTTTGCAGTTAGGGCATACTTTCAAGCTTAACACTCCAACTAAGTTATAACTTGGCTATAGTCTAATATGTCGACTTTGACGCCTTTTTCTTTAGACAGATACCTCGGACGGGACGTCTGATAAAAGTATGCAGCCTTTGGCGAAATCTTTTAAATAAGGGCTTGACAGTACGTTACGTATGTCGTTATTATCTTAACTTACAAGTATTGGATGAGACTCGCATGTCCGCTAACATATTGAGGAGGAAGCTTTTGATGTTCCGGCGCTATAAGCCTCTGCTTGTCACTGCTTTTATCATATGTAGTGTCTCCCTGTTCTGGGGCTGTTCACAACCAGATGATATCTTTACGCCCGTTTTCAGGACTGAGATCAACCTCGGTCCGGAGAGACTGCCCACCAATCCTCCCGGCATGATCTACAGTCTGTGGGCTGCCAATGGTGAGACCGGGGACACCGTGTATATCGGTAAGTTCGGATACGACTATGAGGCGGTGAAGTTCTTAGACGAAAATTCAACTCCCAGAGCCGACACCAACCTGTTTGTCCTGAACGATGACCTTTTCAGCTACACGCACCTGTTTATTTCAATAGATACCCTGGATTTCGATTCTGTCGAACCGGGACCGATTATGCTCATCGACGAGGTCACTATTCCGACCGACGACCTCATCGAGCTGGAGTTTTACCTCGCGGACAGCCTCTGGGGCGCGACGACTCGCTTCAATATGGAGACAGTCTCCGACAACAACCGAAATGCGGACGACGGTCACGGAATCTGGTTCTGCGATTACCGGATGGAGATGTCTGACATTCAGGACACTTTTGCCCTGATCGACTTCGTGCTTGACTCCGCCGTTCTGACTGATATCGGCGGCAAGACTGACACCACCAGCATCATTGATTACGAGAACTATAATGTCGACACCGTCGATGTTATTCTGGACCAGGATCCGGCCAACACCGTCTTCAACCTCGACACCATTCAGATGATAAAAGTCAATTTCGACTTTGTCTATTTTACCGATGCGGATTCGCCGTGGGTCGTTTATGAACCCAGGCTTACCTACAGCGTGGGGCCTCTTCAGAGCGTAACCTATGATTTGTGGTCCCAGGAAGACTACGGCTTGATCGACTACAGTGCCATGGGTTGGAAATATAAGGGCTGGGTGGTCGCGCCCTTGGACGTTATTGACCCCATGGCCTTAGGGCAGATAACGCCCCCGGCCTGGATGTACAAAACCGGTGATTACACGACGATCCCGGGCGAGGAGGGAGGCCTGTTAACCACGGGGACTTTCGCCAGAATCGATGCGCCGGACGACAGTAACCCGTACGCGTTAGGCGAGCGCATCCCGCCGTTCCCGGGTGAGGATTTTCTGCAAAATCTGCCGGCCGGGTTTGACGGCAACCTGCTGCCTGATCCTACCGGTAATGTGGGAACGGTGTTCATTACCCTGGAGCCGGAAAACTTTGTTACCGACACCACCAATTTTCCCCTGTTCGTGATGATCTGGCCTCTGCCGGAAGACCGGGCTGATATCACCCAGACTAGTGTCGGTATAGGTATGAGGGGCTGGGTGCAATCGAATGACCCGTATCACGGTTTCCCCAAAGTAACGGCGCACATCAAACGGTTCTAGAGAATCGGTGAAATCTCAATAGAGCCGACATCAGCGCGATGTCGGCTCTTTTTTGGAACAAAGCCTAATTCCGGTAATTACATAGATTTAACTTGCATCCACTATAGGATGAAGATATATTCCGACCTGTTTTGAGTATAGAAAAGACTATAACTATCCATTTCATAATCAAGTAAACAGGAGATTGGTTGATGGACACGGGTTTACTGTCAGCGGTTATTGGGGTCGTAGGGCTGGCTTTTGCCCTGATGCTGTTCTTGTGGATTAAGCGTAAATCCGTCGGAACTGACCTGATGAAAGAGATTTCCGGCGTGATTCACGATGGGGCGATGGTGTTTCTGAAAAGAGAATACTCCATTCTGATCATATTCATTGTCGTCGTTTTCGCGTTGCTTGCCTGGCGTATCGAGCTTTATACCGGAGTGGCCTTTCTTGGAGGGGCTGTCTGCTCGATGTTGGCCGGCTTCTTCGGTATGAAGGCAGCCACTCGGGCAAATGTGAGGACGACAGCAGCCGCCAAGGAAAGCGGGCAGGGGAAGGCGCTGTCGATTGCTTTTTCCGGCGGCGCCGTTATGGGTATGTCGGTAGCCTCGTTGGGGCTGGTCGGAGTCGGTGTTGTCTTTTACTTTTTCGGTGATTTCGAACACGCCTGGATCATCAACGGCTTCGCCATGGGGGCCTCGTCCATCGCCTTGTTCGCCCGCGTCGGGGGAGGCATTTTTACCAAGGCCGCCGATGTGGGTGCCGACCTGGTCGGCAAAGTCGAAGCCGGCATTCCGGAGGACGATCCCCGCAACCCGGCGGTTATAGCCGACAATGTGGGTGATAACGTTGGCGACACGGCCGGAATGGGGGCTGACCTGTTCGAATCTTACGTCGGCTCGGTTATTGCCACGATCGCCATCGCTGCCACCTCCGGAACCGCCCTGATGGTCGCTCACCGGACGGAGTACATGCAACTGCCCCTGCTGATTGTGGCTTTCGGGGCAATCGCCTCGATGCTCGGCGTTTTGTCCGTGCATTTATTCTCAAAAATGAACCCGGCGGCGGTATTGAGGATGGTGACTTACGTCGGTGCCCTGGTGATGCTGGCGGCGGCCTGGGTCATCATTGATAGACTGGGTCTGGATCATAAGGTCTTCTGGGCCATACTGGGCGGGAACCTGGCCGGCATTCTATTGGGGCTTCTTACGGAATACTACACTGCCGCGAAACCGATTCGGGATATCGCCCAGGCCTCCCGGACGGGTTCGGCAACCAATATCATTGCCGGCCTGGCGGTGGGCATGAAGTCGGTGGCCTTGCCGATAATCGTTATCTGCGCGGCTATTTATACCGGTTACAGCTTCGCCGGATTGTATGGTATCGGCATCGCCGGCGTCGGCATGCTGGCTACCATCGGTGTTACCATGTCGGTGGATGCCTACGGGCCGATTGCCGACAATGCCGGCGGTATATCGGAGATGTCGGGACTGGGTCCGGACGTTCGTAAGGTTACGGACCGCCTGGATTCTCTGGGCAACACCACCGCGGCCATCGGGAAGGGTTTCGCCATCGGGTCGGCGGCGCTGACTGCGCTGGCGCTGTTTTCGGCGTATTCGACGGCCGTCGGGCTGGAGACTATCAACATCCTTAACCCGCGGGTGGTTATCGGGTTCTTCATCGGCGGCGCCCTGCCCTTTTTCGTGGCGGCCCTGACCATGACGGCGGTTGGCCGAGCCGCGGCCAGGATGGTCGAGGAAGTACGCCGGCAATTCCGCGAGATCACCGGTTTGATGGAAGGCAAGGCCAAGCCCGACACCGACCGTTGTGTCCATATTGCCACCACCGGGGCCCTGCAGCAGATGGTTTTGCCCGGTTTGACAGCGGTGCTGTCACCCATTATTATCGGCTACGTTCTGGGCAAAGAAGGATTGGGGGGGATGCTGGCGGGCGCCACCATGACGGGCGTGATGCTGGCTCTGATGATGGCCAATGCGGGCGGCGCCTGGGACAATGCCAAGAAATTCATCGAGAGCGGCGCGCTTGGCGGCAAAGGCTCCGATGCCCACAAGGCGGCCGTCGTCGGCGACACCGTCGGCGATCCGTTCAAGGATACGTCCGGACCATCCATGAACATCCTCATCAAGCTGATGGCGATCGTATCGCTTGTAGTTGGTGCGGCCTTGTTCAGGTAAGACATTTCTATAATGTGACGATTTGGAAAAGGGATATTGACCGTGATGGCCAATCTCCCCTTTCCTTATGCGGCCTTTTTCCGGGTCCGGCGTTGGAATCCCGGACCCGTCCCGAAGCAGGCCGGCGACTTTTTCGGTTCCCCGACCGAATTATTTTGAGTATTATAAGTATTACGGGTGGGAGCGCCCTATCGCCATGAAACTTTTTGGGTTAGCTTTCGTTAATTCAAACCATGGGAGGTCTATTGACGCAAATGACCCGACAGGCCGACCCTAAGCCGCCACCCAACCACGGCTCCAGGTCATCGGTGAGCACATTAGCCCGGGTTTTCTACCGGCCGGCAGCGCTGTTCGAGAAGCTCCGGGAGAATCCCAGGATACTGGTTCCCTACATTTGTTATGCGGCTTTAGTCTTTTTGGGTGTCTGGCTGGTCAAAGATGTTATGATGGATGAAGTTTTGTCCGATCCAGCCGCGCGGGCTCGCATAGAGGCAAGCGGGCAACCCGTTACTGCCGAGGTGCGTCAAGTGATGGCGATCATGCAATCGCTGCAGGTCTTTGCCGGCTATCTGATCATGCCGTTGCTGGCGACCGTATTGGCAATGTTTTGGGGAAATGTGGTGATGGCCGGTCGTGCCGGGTTCAAGCAGGTCCTGTCAGTCATGCTCTGCGGAGGGCTCATCTACGGTCTTGGAAAACTATTGATGGTGCCGATGATTCTGGCCAAGCAGAGCGTATATGTTTCTCTGTCGCTTGGCGTTCTGGCGCCGCACAAAGCGATGTCCGATGTGCTGTATGTCGCGCTGTCGCGCCTCGATCTTTTTATTGTTTGGGAATTAATCGTCATCGGCATCGGGCTGTCGATTCTTCATGGCTTCTCTCGCAACAAAGGCTACGTGTTGGCGGTCCTATCAATGGGACTGCTGCCCGTACTGAATATCTGCTTAACGGTAATAAGGCAGTTGTTTATATAAAGGAGTACTCAATATGAAATCGCCGCTCGTCAAACTCACTACTATCGTTCTTCTTTTGCTGCTTCTCGGTGTGTCAGCGCAGTCTCAGGAAGTCAAGCTGACACTGGACGACTGTATTGAAATAGCGTTGAAAAACAGAGCTTCCATCATAGCCGCGCGGGGCGCGGAGGACCTGGCCCGGGCCAACCAGCGCTGGGCGATAGGTTCGTTTCTGCCGCGCATCAGCGCCTCCTACTATTACTCCAAGACCAAGACCACGGATATCGAACCGGATCAGGTGGTGCCCTATGTTGTGGACTCCTTTGTCAACGTCGCTGTGGTTGGGGCCGATACCGCCCGGGATCTGGTTTATGTCCCGGCTTTCGAGACCGTCAAGAGTGCCGACCAGGACCGGACCAGCAAATCCCTGGAAGTGAGAGCCAGTATGGATCTTTTCGACCTGGCCAACTTCTTCAACTATGCGGGGGCCAGGGCCGATCGCGCCAAGGCGCACCTGGACGTTATCGAGTCGGAACAGAACCTTATCTACTCGGTCAAGCTCTCCTACTACGCTTATCTGGCATCGGTGCAGAATGTGCAGGTACAGGAGCAGGCGGTCAAACGTAGCGAAGAACAACTCAAGCTGATTCAGTCCAAGTATGAACTGGGGTCGGCGGCGCTGTCGGATGTGCTGAAGCAGAAGGTACAATTCGGCAACGACAAACTGGCCCTGCTTACGGCTCAGAATCTGGTCACCAGCACCGGATCCTCCCTGGCCTATACGATTGGACTCGATCCGAACCAGCCCGCGGAGTTTGCGAGCGATTACCTGATGCGCGAGTATCAGGGCAGCCTTTCAGATGCTCTCGATTTTACTTACACGCATGAGCCGAGTATCCTGGCGGCGCAAAAGGGCGTCGATGCCAGCAAGCATGCCTTGCGCTCCCGGATGTCGGAATACCTGCCCAAACTGCAGGGGTTTGGGTCGGTGAGTTGGTCCGACGCCACGCGGGGCGACACCCTGACATTCGATTTCTCCTCGCGTGATGCCACCATTGGATTTCAAATCACTCTGAACATCTTTGATGGCTTTTCAAGGGAGCGCAATGTCACCGTGGCCAAGGTCAACCGCAATAACTCGCGGGCGGCCCTGGCCGACACCAGGAACCTCGTCACGCGGGATGTGAAAACGGCCTATTCGGAAATTGAGCAGTATAAAGAAGCAAAGGCGGTGGCCGGGGAAAATGTCGGTGCCGCCGAGGAAGACCTGAAAATAACGCAGGAAAAATATAATCTGGGCGCGGCCACCATTCTTGACCTGCTTGACGCGCAGGTGTCCTGGAAACAGGCCCAGGTCTCGCTGATCAGTGCCGACTTTGACCTGAATCTCGCGGTGGCCAAGCTGGAAAATGCTATGGGGAAAATGTAGTAAGCTAATAATAGGGTGTTATGTAATGAAAAAGAAAAAGCTACTCATCATAATCGGCGCGGTCGCGGTCGTAGTCATCCTGGTGGTGGCCAACCTGGCTATGAACACAAGTAATGCAACCAAGGTGCAGGCCGAAGTCGTCAAAACGCGCGAACTGGTGGAGAAGGTCACTGCCTCCGGACGTATCCAGCCGCAGACCAAGGTGGATATCACCTCCGAAATAAACGGAGAGATAATCAGGCTTCTGGTCAAAGAGGGTGATTACGTCAATACCGGAGATATGCTGGTGGTACTGGACACCGTTCAGTTGCGGACCGAGGTCGACCAGGCTCGCTTCGCGGTGGGCGAGATCAATGCCCGGCTGAGCGGCGCCAAGACCGGCCTGGAACAGGCCGAAGAGGAGTACCAGCGGCAGGAACAGCTTTACGCCGGCAACCTCACTTCAGAGACGCAGTACAAGAACGCCAAGTATGCGTATCTGAGCGCCAAAGCGACTCATGAGGCAACGCTGGCGCAGTCGCAGCAGTTTCAGTCGCGCTACGAAAAGCAGCTCGATTATCTGCGAAAAACCAAAATAGTGGCGCCTATGCCGGGGGTCATCACCTACCTGGATTGCGAGGTCGGCGAGATTGCCGCCGCTCAGACCAGTTTCACCCAGGGGAGGACCCTGATGACGATATCGGATTTGAGTGTTTTTGAGGTCGAGGTCGAGGTCGACGAAACCGAGATCGCGAAAGTGAGGCTCGGCCAGATTGTCGACATCGAAGTGGATGCCCTGCCGGATACCACTCTTGACGGCAAGGTCATAGAGATCGGCAATACGGCCATCTTACAGGGACTGGGAACGCAGGATCAATCGACCAATTTCAGGGTTAAAATCGTCTTCGCCGAGCCGCACCGGGACATCCGCCCCGGCATGTCGGCCGATGTGGACATAACGACCGATCGTAAAGAAACGGTGCTGACGGTTTCTTTTGCGGCCGTGATTATGCGGTCGTTCGATGCGGATTCCCTGGAGCGCAGCCGGATGCAGGAACCGATTGAGGAGGAGGAAAGCGGCAGTTCAACGGAGTTGCGGGCCGAAGAAATCTCCACGCCGGCTGACACTGCCGAAAACGACGAGGAGATAGAGCGAGAAGAGTTCAAGGGTGTGTTCGTCGTACGCGATGGCGTAGCCAGGTTCGCGGAGGTGACGACGGGTATTGCCGACCAGAAGAACATAGAGATTATCTCCGGTCTCGAGAAAGGTGATTCCGTGA
>CBFCYQ010000046.1:0-15108 GCA_965602205.1 uncultured bacterium
CGTATCGGATCGAAACTGCTCTCGTTTGCACACGCTTCGTGAGCCGCTCATACAAAGCCGACTCGACCGCCCCGTGAACTCCGGCAATTACGGCCTTCGTACCGTATTTACGGCAGAAGACATCCGCGGCATCCAGCATCACCGGCAGCATCCGCTCGACTTCCTGCGGTCGCGACCCCGGAAGCAGCGCCAGATGGCCCCCCTCCGGTGGCGGCGAACCAGCATAATCGGACGGTATATCTTCCAGCAGGTAGTGGCCGACAAAATGTGTTTTTACGCCGCTTTCCCGGTAAAAGGCCTCTTCGAACGGCAGTATCAGCACCATCAGGTCCACCAGGCGGCGGATCTGTTTGAGCCGTCCATGCCCCCAGGCCCAAATCTGAGGTGAGATATAATAGATAATAGGAATATTGAGCATCTTGATGCGCTCGGCGAGGCGGAGATTAAACCCGGGATAGTCCACCAGGATCACGCATCCGGGCCGACGTCTTGCGATCTCACGGTGACATTGCGCCAGAAGGCTACGGAAAAACCGGAAGCGTCGGGCCACCTCCCAGAAACCCAGGACAGCCAATCGACTCCCGTCGACCAGTTGTTCCTGCCCCAGGCTTTTCAGGCGCGGGCCGCCGAGGCCGAAAACAGCCAGGCCGGGCCATCGTCGCGCCAGGGAAGTTACCAGATGCGCCGAGGCATTGTCGCCGGAGGGGTCACCCGCGGAAAGAAATATAGTCGGATCAGCCATCCAGACCAGCTAAGCCTCCACCATGCGGCTGATCGATTCGCGGCCGATCCGTTCCACCTCCACCGCCACCCGCAGAGCCTCGGTGGCTTCCTCGATGGAGACCCTGACGGGCCGGTCGTGAATTATGGCCTGGAGAAAGGCGTCCAGTTCTGCGGCCAGCATATCCTGCTCACCGTCACCCTCTTTCCTGTAGACCAGCTCGCGCCCCGATTTGCCCAGAGGAATATGCATGCCGTCCGGTTCATTCTCGGACGCAGCCAGACGGTAGATATCGGCCTGCCTTTTGGCCAGATCCAGCGAAAAGTAGCCGGACTGTTGGAAAATGCGCAGCTTTCGCATGGCGTTCAGCGATATTCGCGAGGCCGTCAGATTCGCGACGGCGCCGTTTCGGAATGTCAGCCGGGCGTTGGCGATGTCGACCTGCTCGGAGATGACCGCCACGGCCGAAGCCTGAATATCGCTTATCTCGGACTGTATGAAAGAAAGTACCAGGTCAATATCGTGAATCATCAGGTCGAACACGACCGCGACATCGGTCCCCCGAGGATCGAAAGCGGCCAGCCGGTGGGCCTCGATGAACGATGGCCGCATGTCATATTGCCCGAGGGCCGTTACGGCCGGGTTGAAGCGCTCGATCTGGCCCACCGTGAATTTGACACCGGCCTTCTCAATCAGCGGGCCGAGCCGGCGGGCCTCGTCAAGATCGGCTGTAATCGGCTTCTCTACCAGACAGTGTACACCCCTGTCTATCAGCGCCGAGGCCACTTCGTAATGCGCCGTTGTCGGCACTACCACCGCCACCGCCTCGGCATTCTTCGCCACTTCCTCGACAGAGGCAAACGCCGCGACCCCGTACTCGGCGGCGTATCGGGCCGCCTTCTCCCGGTCGATATCGTGACAACCGACCAGTTCGGAGTTGTCAAGTCGCGAAAGCCATCGAAGATGGTGGCGGCCGAGGTGTCCCACGCCGACTACGGCTGTCTTCACTTTTCTCGTTGCAGTATTCATTCAGGTTAATCCATTACCGGTGAAATTCCGGAAATTCTATTATATGCCAAAATAACTATCCTTAGATAAAGAAAAAAGGAGATTCTTGACCGCCGCACGGACTCGCGGCCGCGCCGCACGATAAGGGAATCAAGCTAATGTCTCGTCACACCGTTCACTACCGGGCCCTGCAAAAGCGGCGGCAATCAGGAGAAACAGCTTGAGACAGACAGCGGCCAGGTACGCTGCCAGAGCCGGGGCCGGATACGCGAGAACCTGAAGACGATCCCATATCAGTGATACATTTGAAATCGTCAAGGGAACAACACCTGCCAGAGTTTGGGCCTTACCCACCTCGTATACGAGTCCGCTGTACACCTGCATCTCAAACCACCAACCGGAAATGTCAAAATATAGCAGCGCCGCCAGGGTTGTGGCAGCCAGCGTCCGGGCACCACGACAATCCAGCTTAACCAGCGCCAGGGCCAGCAAAAGGCCGACCAGCGGCCAGGCGGAAAACAGGTAATAGCCGGCCGTGCCGCTGCCCATCAAGCGTACCCGAACCAGCAGATGGTACACCAGGGCGGCGGCAATCGGAATCAGCGCGATCAGCGCCAGTATCAGAACCTCCCGGTTCTGCTTTGTCAGCTTGCCCCGCACCGCCTGGGCGGTCCCCCGCAACAGCAGGAGCACAAACGGCGCGACATAGACATAATGCCACAGGGGCCTTTTGATCCAGCTCCAGGTTCCGGACCACATGAAGGTTACCATAAACGCGGCTATCGCCCGGACGGAACTCGTCAACAACTCGCCTAACGACGCCCGCTCGGCAAAGGGTACCAGCGCTGACTGCAGTTGTACCGATTCGGCCCCGCCCAGCAGGACGCCGTAGCGCTGGTAATAAAACGCGAACCACGGTATCGCCAGCACCAGGGGAACGACCATCACCAACCCCAGCCGGTAGGCGGTTTGCCGCACCGACAACTTGTTTTTCGCCAGGGCCAGCCAGGCCGTGCCTGCCGCCACGCCGACGATAACGGGCAGGAAGAACAACTTGGTCCAGAGCCCCATCGCCAGCAAAACCGCCAATCCCCAGAAATCGGAAAGCCGCGCTTGCCTGTGGACGAACGACGCCATCAGAAAATAAAAGACGCCGGAGAATAACAAGGCTACGA
Source organism: uncultured bacterium (assembly GCA_965602205.1). GTDB lineage: Bacteria > Zixibacteria > MSB-5A5 > GN15 > FEB-12 > DAOUUR01. The sequence continues at coordinate 2,905 of CBFCYQ010000046.1, forward strand.
GGGAGTCGTTGCCTATCCGTGCCAGGTCGAAACACAGCGATGGGAAGAACAGCACGACCAGTCCCGACACTACCAGTAACCAGCGCGTACTGCCCGGACGGAACAGGCGCACCGTGGCATACCAGAATAAGAGACTTCCGCAGGCGAGAAGTATCGATATCAAGCGCAGAAAGAGAATCCGCCCGGCGGGAGTGGCTTCATCGATGAAACGATATGCCGAAACCATGGTCAGATAATACAGAGGCGGGTGCTGTCCCTGCCAGTTAAGCCCTTCACCCGGCCAGTACCGAACCGGTCGCTTGCGGTGCCAGTAATTTTCCGCAGCTTCGTTGCGTTCTTCAGAAGACAGGTCCCGGAAAAAACTGCGGTAGGTAATGTACCCGGCGGATTCCGGTGCGCCACCACGGTAACGTTTTGGCAAACCCGCCAGGTCTGCCTCGACCATGGCATCCAGACGAGTGCCCTTCAGATCCGGTATCCCACAGCGGTCGGAAAGATATGACAGGTAGGAATAGTGGGCGTTTTCGTCAAACCCTTCGTACGGAGGCAGAATAAGGATGTGTGCCAGAAGCCCGAGCGCGAAAGCCAGGGCTATGCCGGCCGCAATCGTTCTCTCGCTCGTTTGGATCACGCGGCGACCGAACCTCAACCCCCAAGTTACGGAGGTTTCGTCTGTGCGTTCGAGTTCCATTTTCCCCAACCGGACTCCGCCGGTAAAGCGGCCCTGCCTGACGCCGGCCGCAACCGACCGTTCTCATAAACAGCCGGCGTTCGAGGTTATTTAATGAATCCGCGGGTGGAGGTTTCGATGAAGTCGATTATCAGTTGTACTTCCGGGATAATTTCAACCTCGGCTTTGATTCGTGCCAGCGCCTGCGAGGTGTTGAGCTTGCTGAAAAAAAGAATTTTGTAGGCACTTTCCAGGGTCCTCAGCACCTGGGATGAGAAGCCCCGCCGCTTCAGGCCGGTGGCGTTGATGCCGATGACGCGAAGCGGGTAGCCGGCCACAAGGGCGTAAGGACAGACATCCTGCTGTACGCGGAAACCCCCGCCTATCATGGCATGAGCACCGATTCGAACAAACTGGTGCACCGGCACGATGCCTCCGAGAATGGCGTAGTCGCCGATATCGATATGGCCGGCAAGATTCACCGAGTTGGCTATAATCACGTTGTCGCCGATGATGCAGTCGTGAGCGACGTGCGAGTATGCCATGAGCATGCAGTTCTTGCCGACGGTCGTCTTGTGGTGATAGACCGTGCCCCGGTTGACGGTGGCGTACTCCCGGACAATGGTGTTATCGCCTATTTCGGCCGTCGTAATCTCCCCACCGAACTTCAGATCCTGCGGCTGGGTACCGATGACAGCACCATGATGGACCCTGACGCCTTTTCCGAGGATGGCACCGGACGCGAGCAGAACTGCCGAGGCGACCTGCGAGCCGCTGCCGACGACCACCTTGTCTTCGATAATCGCATAGGGTCCGACAACCACGTCATCGGCAAGTTCCGCCTTCTTGGAAACAATCGCCGTCGGATGGATATCGCTCATCGGTCCATCACCATCGCCATAAAGTCCGCTTCCGCCACCAAACCGTCGCCGACGAAGGCTCGACCGGTCATCTTGCAGGTGTTGCGCCGGAAGGCCTTCATGTCTAGCTCAAAACGCAACTGGTCGCCGGGCACCACCGGCTTGCGGAACTTTGCTTTATCAATCGACATGAAGTACACCACCTTTTCCTGAGGCTTTTCGATCGCGTTCAACAGAAGTATGCCGCCGGCCTGGGCCATAGCTTCCAGGACCAGCACACCCGGCATGATAGGATGCCCCGGAAAATGCCCCTGGAAAAACGGCTCGTTGATAGTCACGTTCTTGATCCCCACTACGCGCTTGTCCGGCTCCAGGTCCAGAATACGATCGATAAGCAAAAACGGGTAGCGGTGAGGCATAATATCCAGGATAGCCTCTATATCGAGGAAAGCCGTGCCGGCCGGTCTCGAATACTTCTTGGCTATCTTCTTTTTATGGTAAAGGTCTCGCATCTGTTTGGCCAAAGCCACGTTGGCCTTGTGCCCCGAGCGGGCCGCCAGCACGTGACCCTTAAACGGCACCCCGATCAGGAACAGGTCGCCCAGCAGGTCCAGCGTCTTATGCCGCACCGGTTCATTATAAAAGCGGAGGGGTATGTCGTTTATAATCCCCGTCTTGCCCACAAAAGCTTTCTCTTTGAGGTCCAGAGCCTTGCGAATTCGGTCGACTTCGACCTGGCCCAGGTCGGAATCGTAAATGACGATGGCGTTCTGCAATCCGCCGCCCTTGATGAGTCCCCCCGCTTTGAGCATCTCAACCTCGGAAAGGAAACAGAAGGTTCGCGCCGGGGCGAACTCCTCAACGAACTCCTTCTCCAGGTCGACCAGGGTGGTGTACTGAGTCCCCAGGGCCGGGCTCTTGTAGTCGATCATAAACGTGATGCGCAGGTCATCCGACGGAGCCACGACCAGATCGACACCGCGTTCCCGCTCGTTGTACGACATGGGAGTGTCGATTTCCAGATAAACCTTGTCCTCATCCTGATCCTCAATTCCGGCCTCAAGGAGCTTGTCCACGTACGGCTTGGCCGAGCCGTCACCGACCGGCGGTTCATTGCCACTGAGTTCCACCACCATGTTGTCTAACTGCAAACCGGCAAAGGCGGCAAGGACATGCTCCACCGTGTAGACTCTGGCCTCGCCGTCCTGAAGCGTCGTGCCGCGCGAGATGTCTACCACGTGATCGATATCGGCGATCACCGAGGGTTTCCCCGGCAAATCGGCGCGGACAAAGCGAATGCCCGTGTTGGGTGGCGCCGGTTTGAAGGTCATGGTCGATCCGTTACCGGTATGCAGACCAATACCCGACATGGATATTTCACGTTTTACGGTTCTTTGCTTTTCGTACATAGAAATCGTCTAATAAAGCACGTCGGATGGAGTATACTATGATGACAGATTCGACTCAAGTAAATTCTTTACTCCGGTACGTGCTCCCGGCGAGCGGTGCCGGTACGACAACAGCGGCGGCTTGCGGCAAAGAGTCATACACCGATGCCGCCTTCAAATCTTCAGATATCTTTCAGTGATTTGACCTGCCGCAACCTGCGGAAAAGCGCGATATATTCGCGCACCATCAACTCCTCCGCCTGTGACAGCCCTTCCATCATCGGGATGCCTATGCGCAATACCGAACGCACCATGTCGGCCACGGTGCGATCGTACTTGGCCGCCAACGTTTTCAACTTATCTTTCAATTCATACGAGACAAAAACGTTCAGACAGTGTTCCCCCCGCACCTTGCGCTCGCTTCTCTTCGCGTTCTTCATCCTGGTCTCCTCAGCTAGTGTATTGTCACTCCGGGAAGGCTCCTCTGCGGTCGTAAAGGCTGTCCGGGCCGGGACTTCGCCGATGATACCGAACGTGGCCGATCAGAAGCTGCGGCGATCTGACTTTGATGCCAAAACGTTCCTTCAGCAGTTTCATCACCGGTTTCCACGTTGCTTTGGGGCCCCTTTGGTCGATTATCTGGTCGATTTCACGGCAAAATCTCGAAGCACAGAGCGGACACGAGAGCGCTTTGCCGGTGTCGATGTCAAATTTCTCCGCAACAAACCCACCGAGCAGCGCTTTCAGTCTCTTCAGCGCCCGGGTATGAAGGGCCGCCAGTTTATGGACGGCGCGGCCGGACTTTTCCGAAATCTCGCGGTAGCTTTGCCCCATATAATAAAACCGAGTAATAAACTCCTTCTCTTCCGGGCTCAGGTGTTCTAAAGCCCCGGCGACCTTCTGCCGTATCTGCGCTGTAACCGGCTGTTCACTCCCCGGCGGCACCGTCCCTCGTGCAAATGCGGCCTGGGAATCGATTCCCTCCAAAGATCTGGCTCCGCCGTCCCCCCAGCCACCACCCGTCGGAAGGCCGGCCTCCGGGTCAAAGCCGATATCGACAATCCAGTTTTGATATGTTAAGCGGCCCTTTGCCATAACTGTTCTCCCCAATCTCTGTTTTTGCTCGAAGATATGGCTGCCCGAAGAACCTGTCTACCACATGGCTATCATATCACACGGCGTCTGCAGGCAAAGAGGACAGTCACACATGTCACGGCGCTCTGACCGCCGTTAGCATCCGCCGTATCACCCGGTATCACATTTTTTCTTTTCCGGGACTGGCTTTGCCCTTATTTTCTGTCGAAGTAAGTATTACGGATAGTCTTATGACCGAGCAAGCGAGGTAGTCCTGCAACAGAACCCGTACGAACGCATACCCGTCTATTCCTCTATGAATTCCCCCCCCGATCCTCTTCGGGAGTTCAAGGAGCAAACGGGCAATATCCGCTTCCGCCGGTCTAAACTGACCTGGTTGTCACTGCTTTTTGTCCTGGTTATCTATCCCGGTGTTTCTGTTCTATTCGTCGAGGATCCTTCCGAGCTGTTCCGGAACATGAACCAGGGCGTGCTGATGGTACTCCTGGTTTCCACCATTGTCATGCAGTGGCTGTTTTTTATACTTATCTACCTGGCCATTTTCCGGGAGGAGACGGGCCTTGCCGGCCTGGGGTTCAAACGAATTCGCGGTCTCGATTTTATCTGGGCAATCTCTTTTCTGCTGGCCGCCAACCTGATTCTGTCCGGTCTGGCATGGCTGCTGGCCCAGGTGGGTCTGCCCATGCCGGGAGAAATAGCCCTGCTGATACCGACCGAAACCGAGGGCAAGATCATCTGGGTACTGGTTTCGTTTACTGCAGGATTTTGCGAAGAGTCGATGTTTCGGGGTTACCTCATGACCCGCTTGCGGCTGGTCGGTAAACTGCGGGGCTGGGTCATCCCCGTAATCCTGTCGGCTGTGACGTTTGGCGCGTGCCATGCCTACCAGGGTTTGCCCGGATTTATCGTCCTCAGCGTTTACGGGGCCATGTTCGCACTGTTGTACATTCGAAGCGGTTCCATCTGGCCTTGTGTAATTGCCCACTTTTTGCAGGATTTCAGCGCCCTTTTCATCCCCCGTTAGGCACGGACATCCGCTACTTCAGAAACAGCACTTCCTTCGTCCCGGATTGCGTTGGAGTTTCCAGAGGCTAGAAAAAGACTCCGCTGGCGACCGCAGAGCCGCCGGCATCCGTGCCGTTCCGTGGCGGTGTCAGCTTTCTTATCCCCGTTACAAAGGTCATCATGGTACCCCGGCCGGACAAAGTAAGCTGTCAGCGGCGTTTCCCCAGACTTTCCCGACAGCAACTAACCCATAACCAATCAGGAGGATACAAGCACTCGTCGGACAGCAACTGCTCGCAAGACGGTAAACTCCGAGGTCATACTCGGATTTGACTGCAACAGGATACACAGAGTATATCGCGGTTAAGACATTCCCTCGGCTGGGCATTTCAATCAGCCTACCGCGAGCGTCATTAAGAATGCCGTTCTCAGAAACCATCTGCCGGTAAAAGCGTAATAATAACTGGAAGAAAGAATGTATGTTAGCCGAGGGCGTACTTTTTTGAATGAATCTGTAGAGAAAGAAATGGACATTTGCATTCATAATTACTATTTAGAGACGGAGGGCCAAAAGAGCCCTTCAGAGGCTCTATTGCGCGAGACGGATGGAGCGTCGACCGACGAAAACCCGTGGGACTCGGATCAGGCCCGGGGTGCCGGGTAACCTGAGGATCTCTGTATGATGACCGCCGTTAAAAAAACCACCCTTTTTGTATTCCTCGGTCTTTCGGTGTGGCTGGCCGGCTCTATGGCCAGTGCCCAGACGCCGGTACCGCCCGACGAAGATCTCGAATCCCGGTCAAAGAAAAAAGCGCCGGAGATTGACAAGCATATCAAGGAGATCGCCGATGACTACCGGGAACTGCTTGAGGAACTGGCTTTCCTCTCGCGAGACTACGGCGAGTTTTTCAGGGACTACCAGTCTGTCGAGGCCACAAAGAACGCCAAAGCACTTAATCGCTTTAACAAGAAAATTATCCAGGGCGCTTACTACGGCAACCTCAGTCGGCTGACGGATGACCTCAAGAAAGTGACCGAAAGTTTGGCCGCTCAGGAACAGACGCTCCGGCATGAAAAGGAATCCAGGCGGGTCTACGCGACAGTACGCACTCTGCGGCAGGAGTTGGAGATATTTAACGAGTTGATTCTGCAAGAAGTTGAGCAGCGCCTGCGTCACCAGACAGAAGAACTGCAAAAGATTCAGCAATACCTTGACGAGTGGGCTAAATCGGAGAATGGAAGCAAGATCAGATCAGGCCTGCTCCTTGACGTGAAATCGGACCAGAAGAGAATAGAGGCCATCGTCATGGAATTACCGGACGAGGAGGAACTGGCGGAAATGGCCGATTGGGACCTCGGCATCGTCTACGTTCCGGAACCGGTGCCTCTGACGGGGTTGCTAATTGATACGATCTTTCTCCCGGAGGCACCCCCGGCACCGGTAATCGTCGAAGTCTCTCCCGACCGTGAACTCATTTACATCGGCAAAGGCGGTAAGATCGCTCTGGTCAAGGAGTTTACCGGAAACTCTTCAGATATCCCCGAGGGTTTGCCAGTGCTCGTGAAAAACCCCATCGGAAATGTGAGTATCTCCGGATGGGACGGGAACAGCCTGACAGCCCGCCTGGAGGTCAATATCTCGGCAGAGTCAAAACAGGCCGCCCGGGACCTCGCCGGAAATATGAGCCTCGAGATCTGCAAAGGTTCGGACGGCTTGCGTGTGGAACCGCGGATCCCCAGCCTGGCCGACCTCAAAACCAGGATTCTCTCCAGCACTTTGAGCATTAGAACGCCTTCGGCAAACAAGCTCCTCTGCGAAACTTCGTTTGGCACACTCCAGATTTCGGGCCTGCGGAACGATCTCGAAATCACCGGTAATAACTGCTCAATCACGGCCGTTGATATCGTCGGCGACGTTAAAGCTTATAGCGATATCGGGGGAGTGATGCTTTCCGAAATAACAGGTAAATCGACCGTCAAGTGCGCCCTGGGGTCGATAACGATTACAGGATGCGACGGCGACCTCAAACTGGAGAGTTCCCTGGCGTCGATCTCCGTCTTTCAGTCTACCGGTGACGCCCGTATTGACAATTCCGGTGAAGTAAAAGTATTTGACCATGTGGGCGCAATCGTCATCAAGAACGGCAACGGGCAGGTAGAGGTTAAGAAGCTCCAGGGAAATCTGGAGGCGCGAAATTCATATAAACCCCTCCTCGTCGAACAGATTACCGGTGATATCGTGGTGGAAAACAGCAATTCTACAATCGATGCCCGGTACATTGACGGCGGGATAGTAGCCAACAACAGGTTTGGAAGTATTGTGGCCGCGGTGCTACGGGGACCTCTCAAACTCACAAATCATAACGGTGATATCACGGTGACATTGGACAAGCAAGTGCAAGGCGAGTCCTTCATAAGTACTTCGTGGGGCAATATTAACCTGGCGCTCTCGGAAAAATCCAACCTGGCCCTCACCGCCGAGACGCTCGGCGGAAATATCCACAGTTTCGTGCCGGTCTCGGTAATCGAAAAAGGCGGACTTATGACCGCCGAACTCTCTTTTGGGCGCGCCACGAACTCCCTGAATATTTCCGGGGATAATGCCGTCATCAACATCAGTAAGGCTCCATAGCCCGGACCAGATCAATTCTTGGGATAACATCTCTAACCGGCGGGGAGAACCGTGACAGGGTCTTTGCCAGCCGCGACTATTAAATAACGGGGCTGGCCTTTTCGCGGAGGCTTTCAAGCTGGCGCTTGATCTTATTCTCTATGTCAATGATGTAAGTGTCGTCGTGATAGACGGTGGTTTTGTACTGCGAAAGGTTTTTAAGCTCTTCCATAACGGCGCCGATGGTGTTGACACCGCTGATAATGACGTCCATAGCCATCGCCAGGGAGCCGCTCTTATCACTGATCTCACCGCTCTTGATGCCTACCTCCACCAACTGGGCTCTCCCCAGAATGGTGGCCGCGGCATTGTTGATGTAGTGATTAAAGGTCGCTGAGATCGTCCGGACGGTCTCCAGGGCCGCTTTTTCCAGCTTCGTGCGCGCCATCTCCTGCTGCATCTCCTGTTTTTCCAGCAGGAGGTTCTCTACCGCTGCGTAATGACCATATATCAGGCGGTTGGCCTCAACCAGGATGTCACCTGGTAAACCGATATCGATCTCGAGAAAACGAGCTTCTTCTACGGTCTTACTCAACAGGTTTTCTTCGATCTTCTTCAGCGCGGGCAGCTCGATGCCCAGGCTATCGCACAGACCTTTCTTGACTTCAGGGTCGACCGCCAGGTGGTTTGCGATATCGGCGATCCGGAACCTGGAAATCGTTTTAGACAGAGACACAACCTGAATGAGACGCACTTCGTGATCGGCGCTCTGCGCGGTGAATCCGGTGTGGTGGTGCCCTACCGCTTCGGACAGAATTGACGGCAGGTGCCACTGCTCGAGCAGAAACTGCCCTACCTTGGCGTGATTGGTGCCCCAGGTCTGCTCTTCGAGCTCCCATAATTTTTCACCCGAGGCGACCTGTTTCCACAGACGCTCAAACTTCTCGGGAAAAGACTTCTCCAAAACCAGAATACCGATATCGTGCAGAAGGCCGGCGATGAAGGCCTCTTCCGGATGGGGGTAGCCAACTTCCCGGGCAATCAGGCGGGCTGCAATGGCGACTTCCAGCGAATGACGCCAGAATCTTACCCGGTCGACAGTCGACTGCCACTTGCCGGTCATATCGTAAATCGACGTGGATAACGCCAGCGCCGAAACAGCCCGCATACCGAGGGTGACCACGGCCTGCGTCAGCGTCGTGATCTCGCTACGGGCGCCATAAAAGGGAGAGTTCACAATCCGGAGCACCTTGGTGGTCAGGGCCGGATCATGCATAATGATCTCGGCCAGGTCGTTGGCCGAAGACCGGTCATCCTTGGTTATCCGGACGACCTCAGCCAGCGTCTGGGGCAGCGAAGACAACTCTTGATGGTCTTCGAGAATCTTTTGATAAATATCTGAGTTCATATCCCTTTTAAAATAATATCGGCGATAATGCCGCCAAATTGAGGGAATAAATCGAGTGACACCCGTTTTCAACGGCATCCCAGGCGGGACCGCAGGCGCTTCATCCGCAGATCGAGTTGCCGGCGTCGACCGTCGGTCAGGCAGGAATTACTCCTGGCTGCACGGGCATGCTGCAAGGCCGTTTCGAAATCCTTCAGCCGGTGCTCAAAGTACTTGGAGAGTTCGAGGTTGGCCAGGTAGCCTTCCCGAGAATCATTCCCGGCCAGACAAAACCATAAATCCAGGGCCTTTCGTACCTCCCCGGTTCGCTTTAAGGCCAGCGAATGATACCAGAGAATATCCTCCGCCAGCGGGGCTACACCTTCCTGATTCATCCGGTGGTACAACTCCACGACCTTGGCGGATTTCCGCCGCCGACCGTACACCCGGGACAAAGAATGAAGGTCGTCGGTATACGTCAACGTCCTGCCTTCACTGCGATAGACCTCGGCGATACGACCGGCCAGAAAATACATGGATATAATATCGAGCCGGTTATGTTCCAGTACCTTCGCCAAGCCGTCGGTATTTTGTTCCGAAAGCCACTCGAAATAAACCGACGGTATCAAGTACCCCGGGATATCATTCTCGCGAGAAAAACTCAGAATCTCTCTTTCGATATTGGTCAGAGTGCAGTCGGCCAGCCGCCGGCGAAACAGACGCCGCGCCGGATGCAACAGATCAATATGCCGGTCATAGGCAATCTCTCGGGCCACCCGGTTGATTATCATCCGGTCGCGCATCAACGGCAGGTCAAAAGCCGCGCCGTTGTACGTCACCAGTGACTTGTTAGCCGAAAACTCTTCGAGCAGAGCCTCCAGCATAGCGGTCTCGTCGGAATAGTCGGGAATAAGGTACTGCCTTACCTCGAAACCGGTGGAGATCATCGAACCGCAGCCAATCAGGAAAGCCACCGCCCCCGCCCCGCCCAGACCCGTCGTCTCGGTATCGAGAAAGAGGAGTTCGGACGGCTCGACGTTTGCCGAAATTTCCTGCACGCTGAACGCCGACATCGGCCAGTTCGCCTCTTCGGCGACATCCGCCAGAGCCGTTTCACCGTGCACATAGGTGAACGGATATGTCTTTCTCACGACACAGAAAGAACCGGCGAAATTTGTGCGAATCTTCCCGCCCAGTTCCCCGGCCAGGCGCGTGTACGCCTCGGGCGGCCGCGACCGCGTTTTGTTCTTGCCGGAGAAGGCAATGTGGCCGCCGTGTAGACCCAGTCGGGCTCTCAGGGCGTCATTCTTCATTTTTCAGTGAACTGAGGGCGGATTGCATCTTGAGGCGCGCCAGGCGGTCTGATTCGCGATCAACGAGCAACTCGTGCCAGCCACAGAGGTCCTCGGGGTCGGCCTTGATTATGGCAACCACGGCGTGGGCTCGTCGGAGCGCATCGGATGACTCGCTCTGGCTGTAAAGAAGGTTGAGGGCCCGATCATCACCGGTGTATTCGGAGAGTATGAAACATCCCAGATCGCCCACGAAATGATTCGTCGAACCGAGAGAATCAGCCAGGACCGCCGTCACTTCCGCCGTGTCGAGGGACAACAGCGAGTGCGCCGCCGACATCCGGGCACCGTAGAAATCATCGCCGAGAACATGTACAAGCCTGCGGACAGCAGCCCCGATGGCGAGTTTACCTGACGACACGGCGGCGGCTTTACGTACTTCTCCAATGGCGTCGCCCAGAGCCGCCATGACAGGGCCGTCGGCCCGGTGGTCGCCTATTTTGCCCAGCGCCCCGACAGCCTGATCGCGCACCTGCCAGCGTGAATGGCTCGTGACGGCCACCAGAGGTCCGACGGCGGCGGTGTCACCGATATCGCCCAGCACCGCGCACACCCGTTGCACAATCCTGCCGTCCGAACGATTCAGCGCTTCGACCAACAGCGGTACCGCCGGTGCGCCTATCTTTTTGAGAATGTTGGTAATTGTCAGTCTCTCCCGGGCCGACTTGGTCACGAATTTGTCAATCAGCACAGGGACGGCATCGGCCCCTATCGCAGCGATCGCCTCAATTGCAGGCTCGACCATATCCCGGTACTTGACCTCGCCTGAAGACGCTATCACAAACAGTGAATCGACCTGCTGCTCGAGCCCGGCCTGAGCCTTAGCGCCGAAGGCCACCGCCGACCCGAATAATATAAACAAGGCAAAACTTGCGGCTATCACATATTGCCGTCTCACGGTTTCTCTTCCAGACTGTCTTTTGGATTCAGTTCAATATCCATACCCCCGCCCCACTTGGAATCGGTCCGCCAGAAATGGTTGTCACGGCCGTTGCCATCGTACTGGTCTCTGCCGGACAGATCGATGAACAGCCCGATGGAACCGAAATCCCGCCGTGGATTACCGTATCCCTGGGTGTTCTTCGGATTTTTGACAAAATAACGATCATCGCCTTCGTTATCAATCAAAACCCCGGCTCCGTTGGCCGAGCCGGCCGCCTGAGAAAGGTCGTAGGCGGTATAAGTATCGTTGCCGTGACGATCGAGCAAAAGACCGCAGGAATAATCGTGCCCGCAACCCTGCATCAGGCCCTTGCCGAAATATACGTCGTTGCCATAATCGTCGACAAGCAGACCCAGCGTCATGTGAGTCGCGGCGCCCTGGCCGTACTGGAAGCACTGGTAGTTGTCGTTGCCCGCCGAGTCATAAATCAGACCGAGAGACCACCAATAACTGGCCGCCTGGGCGAAGATATCCGAATAGTAGCTGTCATTACCGTCCACGTCCACGATGGCGCCGATGCCGCCGGACATCCAGGGCCGCAGGCCGTAACCGAACCCCTGGGACAGCGACAGGTAATGATCTTCATAGCGGAGTATGTCCTTGTACTTTCCCCCGGCATAGTAACTGTCGGAACCCGCGCCGTCGTATATCGCACCGGCTCCCTGCACGAAGCCGAATCCCTGCGAATATACCGCCGCGTTGTAGATATCCCGCCCGGCCTCGTCTATCAGGAGTCCGAGGCCAAAACTGCCGGCCCCCTGGACGTGGGTATCGCCGTCGTAGCGGTCATCACCTTCCGCGTCATACAGCAGCCCCATGCCGAAGTAACCTGACCCCAGCGAGAAGGAGCCGCCGTCGTAGCGGTCGTTGCCTTCAAAATCCAGCAGCAAACC
>CBFCYQ010000047.1:0-14927 GCA_965602205.1 uncultured bacterium
GGCGGCCTTCGCATAGTCCGCCTTGGCCTTCATGCTTAGATAGAAACTGACCAGGAACATGACCACGAAATAAACAAGCAGGGGGATCGCGATCCGGACAACGTCAAGAGGTATCTTTACAATCAGTTCGCCCTTAAGTGAGAACATGACCAGGATCGTAAACAGCAGAGCAATCAGTGTGATCGGGCTGATTCGCGGCACAAATGCCCGGTGGTACCAGTCTTTGCCTTTAGCTTTCACCAGCACCAGGCGCGTGAGCATTCCGGCAATGAAGGGAATACCCAGGTAGATGAATACGCTCCTGGCTATTTGACCGATGGTGACATCGACCTCGACCCCTCTCAGGCCGAAAAGCGGCGGCAGTTTCGTTACAAAAATCCAGGCAAATACCGAATAGAAGATAACCTGAAACACGGAGTTAAAAGCCACCAGCCCGGCCGCGTACTCGGGGTCGCCGTCCGCCAGATCATTCCATACGATCACCATGGCGATGCACCGGGCCAGGCCGATCATGATTAAACCGACCATGTACTCGGGGTAGTTGTGGAGAAAGAGAATCGCGAGAAAAAACATCAGGATCGGGCCTATAACCCAGTTCTGAACCAGGCTCAGCCCCAGGATTTTGAAGTTTCGAAAAACCCGGCCCATCTCTTCGTAGCGGACCTTGGCCAGCGGGGGATACATCATAAGAATCAGGCCGATGGCGATGGGGATGTTGGTCGTGCCGACCTGGAAACTGTTGATGACACTCTCCACTCCGGGAAAGAAGTAGCCCGTCAGAACACCCACGGCCATGGCCAGGAATATCCAGAGCGTCAAATAACGATCAAGAAAGGCGAGCCTGCTGCTTACACCTTGTGTCATGATTGTGGCTCCTCTCTCTGAATTTTCACTTTCAGCCCGGCTGTACCCGGTGCATGCAAGGCGAGAGTATATCCGGACTCGATCAGCATCGCTTGGTCTTCAGATATTTCTGCAATCTCCTATAGTCCGTCTTGAACGGTTCCTTTTGGTGCAGGGTTCCGAAAAACTCCGCAAGACTTTTCAGTAAAGCATTCTGGTCGGGTCGCAGTCTGTAATGTACCCACTTCCCCGCCCGGCGGTCCTGCACCAGGCCCGCCTGTTTGAGCCGGGCCATATGACGCGAGACGGTGGACTGAGGCAGTCCCAGGGTTTCCTTCAGGTCGCAGACGCAAAGCTCGCCGAGCGTGAGCAGGCTGACAATCCGCAATCTCGATGGTTCCGACAGCGCCTTGAATATTTCGTGTTCCTTCATTATATTATATATCCGCTTATCCGCATATATGAATTTGCCCACTGTTTGTCAAGGGGAAATCGCTAATAATTGTCCTGGTATTGGGAAGTGCCGAAATGCGCCGCCCGGTTGAAAAAAGTACAGCGTCCGCTGATTTAAATGTGGCGCAAAAAGGTATATTTTCTTATATTTCCATAGCCAGGTGGAACCCGGTTTCACCTGACTTGTTTAATAGGCAAAGCTGCTGGTAATGCCCCTGATGAGTGCGACTTGCCAAACCAAGCCTCCACGGTTTTAAGGTCAGGCAGCGAGAGGAAGAATGACATAAGTGATGAATAAGGAGCGAAGTAATGAAGAAGGTAGCCATCTTTAGTATTGTCCTGGCAGCATTTCTGTCACTGGCAGTAGGCCCGATGGTGCAGGCCGGTGAACAGTGCGCCTCCAAAAACGCTTCGGCAAAAACCTGCGACGCTAAAATAAAAGCCTCCGGAGCCGCATGTGCAATGGGTCCGGCGGGTGCCTCAGGCAAAACCTGCACGCCCGAGCAGATGGCGGCTTGCGCCAAGATGATGGGCCAGACTGTTGAAGAACACACCAGACTCTGCAGTGGCGCTGGTGCCTGCGAGATGGCTGTCATAGATGTTAAGGGTATGACCTGCGAAGGCTGCGAAGGTACCATTACTTCGGCTCTTACCGATATCCCGGGGGTGCTGAAGGTTGTCAAGGTCAGCTATAAAGATGAAGTAGCCTGGGTCTGCTATGATCCGGCGAAGTGCAAAACCGAGGCTATGACCACGGCTATTACGGGCAAAGGCTACAAGGCTCAGGTCGTCCCTGCCGTCGCCAAAGCCTCTGACTCCAAAAGCGAGGTTTCACCGGCAACCGCCTGTTCCAAGACCTGTACCGCCGGCAAAAAGACCATCTCGAAAGACAAGGGTGAAGGAAGCTACTAGGGACAGCGTTTTTCAACCTAAAAGCGGGATGCGTAATCCCGCTTTTTTTTGTGAACTATATAAAGTATATTCCGATCCAACGAGTGACGGGTGGACAGCGTCCTGATAGAGAAGCGGAATTGACTTAACACGTTATGCTCCGAAAATGTCTGTTTAGCATAGTTATTCTGACCGGGTTGGTCGGCAGTGTTTCGGCTGCCAAGTACGCCGGTGAGGCCTTTTCTCTCGGCGTCGGCGCCAGGGGATTGGCCCTCGGTGGAGCCGTTGTCGCGGGGCCGTTTGACGGCAGCGCCGCTTACTGGAATCCCGCCGGCATGAACCGCCTTGAAGATAGACACATCATAGCCATGCATGCCGAGACCTTTGGCTCGCTGCTGAATCACGATTTTGTCGCTTATACTGATGCGCGACCCGCGGGTAATTCTCTGGTAGGTGCGTTCGGGTTCTATTTTTACTATCTCGGTGGCGGCGGTATCAAGATCACCAGTCTCAACGAGTTCGAACGGCCGTACGTCGTTCGCGAAGAGTCCCACGGTGACTACCTGCTGGCCGCGGCATTATCGGGCCGCCTGGCGGATAATGTCGATTTCGGGATCGCCGCAAAAATAATCTACCGCGATATCGGAACGGAGAGCGGCAAAGGGCTTACCGCCGATGCCGGCATCCTGTACCGGGCCACTCAGTACCTGGATGTGGGGCTGATGGTCACCGATTTCACCACCGGTTTCATTCGCTATTCAGGGGAGACGTTTGGCACCGGCGGCAACGCCGAATCGATTTATCCCACTGTGAAACCGGGCTTGACGGCGCAATATCACTACCGTGATTTTGTCGGCCGCTTCCTGGCAAGCGGCGACATCAAGTTCGAGGGCATCCGGTACGCGGCACAGTACTGGACCGGCGATCTATCTCTGGACACCCATTTCGGCTGGGAGGTCGGCTACCGGGAAATAGTCTTCGGCCGGGCCGGTTTCGATATCGGACGCTTTACGGCTGGCGGCGGCATAAACGTGAAACGTATCGCCGTGGATTTCGCTTACCTCCATCACAGCGATCTTGACGAGACTTTCCGCGTCAGCGCCGGTTATCGTTTCTAACCTGCGGCAGACGCACTGTCCCAGACGCATAGCATCCGGAAGACCGGTTAATCCCTCCCCTTGATAACATCATATGAGGGCGGTACCGCTGCCGCTTATCGTGGCAGGGAATAGCTACGGGTTGCGGTTTGCCAGTTGCTCGGCCGCCGGTCGGCCCTCCGGCCACCTGATGGACACCACAAACATTCCGCGCAGTTCCCCCGGCCGGTAACCAACGGCCTTGTCATCGGGGTACTTTTCTTTCAGAATTTCGGCCAGTTCCGGCCCGAAGGCAGCCCTGTCACCGTGGCACCTGGTGCAGAGTTCCATGATTCTGATGGGTTTGTAGAACTGGTAGACTTTTCCGCTGTCGTCATCGGACCACTCGGCAATGGATGGTCGGTAGCCCTCGCCGGTGTCCGCCAACTGCTTCAGGATTGCCGACTGCGTCGGTCTGGCCACATTGGCCGCATTCCGGGGACGATCTGTTACGCGCGCGATGGAAACACCTTCACTGGAATAACCGGCCGCGATTTGCGGCGCCAGCGTGTGGCAAACCTCAACAGCTTCCACCGGTCCGCCTCGGTTTAGAGCCGAGAGAAGCTCAGTTTTGAGTTCCTTTGAGAAATCCGCGATGAGTCTTTCCGACGCTCTTTGCAGCAGAAGTTCATCCTGGGTTGCCCGGGCAGACGGCTTAGCCCCCTGATCGGCCTTCTGACCGCAGCCGGTCAGCACCGCGACTATAAAAGCCGATAATATCAGCTCCCTCATTACTATGTAAACCTCCATGTGTATGATAGATGTCGTCAATCTATCGAACTGGCCAAAAGGGTGCAAGGTTTTAAATATGGAGGCGGCTCAACAGCGAGATGGCCTTAAAAGCTCAGACCGGCACTCAGATAGAGACGGTCAATATCGCCGTCATTGGTGCCGTATCCGCACTCCAGCGGGCCAATCGGAGAATCGAAACCCAGGCTGATTCCAACGCCGTGGCGCAAGTTGGACAGCTTTATCTCGTCGGTATGGCGGTAGACATCACCCACATCGTACCGGCCTATCAGGTAAAGGCGCAGCGGCAGCTTCAGTCTCACCTCGTTGTTCAACAAGAACACTTTGTCCCCGTACAACTCTCCCGTGTGATAGCCCGCAAATGAGTTCATGCCCCCGATAAAGAACTTTTCGGACAGCGGCAGGCCCGAACGCGAAATTCCCACCGAGAGCCTGGGATGGTAGTTGAGAACACCGGCGAACGGAAAGTAGGCTTCGAGGCTGGAAAAGAACTTGGTGAACTCAACATCGCCGCCCAGAAACTTGCCGACGAGTTGCAGTTCGAACAGGTGTTTCTTCCCGGATTCCGGAAATGAAATCCGGTCAAACGTTTCCACGAGCGACTCGATTTTGAATATCCTCAGCCCGAATTCATCCTCGACGCCGGTTCGGACGTGTCGATACTTGACCTCTCTGAGGTTGATGGCGGCTGTGACCGTGCCCAACCTGGCAATCTGCTGGCCCAGGCGGATGTCGAACCCGGTGCTTCTTTCCTCGTGGAGGCTGCCCGGTGAACTGTCTTCGTTGTAGAGCTGCCGGTCAAGTCTTTCGTGGCGGAGGCCGGCCTGAGCTGTCAGATACGTCTTGCCGAGGCGGTTGCTCTTCAGGGACAGGTGGTAGCGCTGACGGTCTTTCCCGAATCGGGCGTGCAACAGGTACTCCAGGCCGATGCCGAAGACGTTGTCGTTCAGAAATTCTATAAACTCTTCCGAGTTATATTCATCGTCCCAGTGCCATCCCAGACGCAGCTGGCTGTACTTCTTTTCGACCACGCCGATGCGGACGTGCGCGCCGCCGCCTATCGACACCAGGTCGATCGTCACCCGTTCGTACAGGTCGGTTCCGAATATGTTGGCAATGCCGCGTGCCGCGCGACCGGTGGAATACGGCTCGCCCACCTCGAGCGGGAAATACGATTTTATGAACCAATCCCGGCTGCGCTTGTTGTTCTCCACTTCTATACTTTTGATGACGGCTTCGTCGATGGTGAGCGTGACGACGTTTCTGTCCGGATCGACGAGAGTGCTGCATATATCGGCCAGGTTATACCGCTTATCATAATACAGCTTGAGAATGCGGTCGAGACCAAGACGCAGATTCTCGGGCGTCAGAAGAGTGTCGTCCGTGGCGAATTGCCGGACCAGCACGCTGTCTTCAAAAATGCTGCTGCCGTTGAATCGAAATGTCACATCCGGCAGGCGCAGGTGGTGCCAGCCGGACAGACGCAGGCTTATCGCCTCAACGCTCCGGCCGTTGGCTTCAAAAACCTCATGGTGCTGAGTAGCCGGGGAGATTTCAGCCTGGAGGCGGAATAGCCCCAGTTCGACCACCAGCTCTTTCAGGACGGCCACCAGTTCATTGTGTCTCAATATCCTGTGCAACAACTCGGCCGCAAAGCGGCGTCGGCAGGCTTCGAGTCTGCCGTCGAACTCAACCTCGCTCACCAGGTAAGACAACGAGTCCTGACGGGCGCTGAGTTGCATAATAATGCTGTCGGTGGCCTTCAGCCCGATCTGATAGCCGACGTCAATGAGGCTGTCGCGATACTTGAAGTCGCTCGGCTGGACGCCGTTCAGAGGAGGCTGAATCTGATAATCGGCCTTGCTCAGTTGCGACCGGAGTTTGTCGGCGGTCATTATCGTGGTCACCTGGTTGGCGATATCGACCGGGGTGTCGAGTTCCTCCCTCGGTAACAGCGGGCTGGCCGTGTTGACGGCCACGATAAAGGTGCCGGGCTGACACATCTCCTTGACCAGTTCCACCGGGATGGGTGTCACCATCCCACCGTCCATGAGCAGTTGTCCGTTGCGTTCCACACCGGTGAAAGCCAGCGGGAAGGCCATAGTGGCGCGCATGGCATCGGCCAGTGAGCCACGGTCCACGATTACTTCTTTTCCCGAGACGACATCCGTGCATATAGTCTTGAACGGTATCGGGAGCCGGCTGTAGTCGCCGGCCGAGTGGTAGTTCGCCCGCGTGGTAAGGTTAGTCAGGATGTTTGTCAGTTTCTGTCCGGCGGTAAGAGCCTTGGGGATAACCGGCACGAAGCGATTGAATCGAACGGACAGCAGGTGACGGTCGCGCTCCTGACGCTGTGTCAGAAACATCGTGCGGCGCGCCGGCGCGTTTGTGAACATCTTGTCGAATTCGGTGTTATGAACGATCTTTGCCAGCCTGTCAGGTGTGTAGCCGGCGGCAAAAAGACCGCCGATAACACCGCCCATCGACGTTCCCGTGACGGCACAGATGCCGAGATTCTTCTCCTCGAATGCCTTGAGGATTCCGATCGTGGCGAAGCCCCGGGCGCCCCCGCCTGAAAGAGCCAGGGCTATTTCATACCGCTCACTCCGCTGGTGAGGGTCCAGACCATCCAGACCGCCAATGATGATGCTGTCTGAGGCGCAAAGTAGCGCGGGAACGGCGGAAAAAACCAGGAATATAAAAGCTCTGACAGTTTTCACTTGCCAATGTATCCGTACCGTAGGTTCATTAGCGTAAGGCGAACGACTATTAATGGTAATTAAACGTGTCACTGACCAGAAAGGAACTAAAAGATATCAAATCTCTCCTCACCAAGAAAGGGAGAAGAGAACAGGGACAGTTTTTGGCCGAAGGTGTCAGGCTTCTGGAGGAAGCTGTACGCTTTCGATTCTGGCCGCAGGAGGTCTTTTATTCCAGGGCCTTGCTATCCGAGAGAGGGGAGAGGCTCCTGGGGAAATTCAGCCGGCGGGCCAGACCGCCGAGAGAGGTTTCGGCCCGGGACCTGGCCAGTATTGCGGACGCCAGGACTCCTCAGGGAATCGTAGCCGTCTTCGATACGCCTGAAACCGACCTGATTAAACTTTATCGTCGTGGTAACCGTAAACTATTATTATGTGAGAATATCGCCGATCCGGGTAACCTGGGGACGTTATTGCGGTCAGCGGCGGCCTTCGGGTTTGACTTGGTGGTGCTAAGTGGCAGCACCGCGGAACCGTACGCGCCTAAAGTCGTCCGCGGCTCAGCCGGAGCCGTTTTTGGGCTGAAGGTAGCCAAAAGCGATAAACAGGCCGTGATCGCCTTCCTCAACCGGTCCGGCATAAAACTTGTCGCGGCTGACCCGGAAGGTCGGTCCAGGCGCCTGCCGGCTCGCGGAGCGCTCGCAAAAACCGGACTCATGCTGGCCGTCGGTTCAGAGGCGACGGGCTTATCCGAGGAGATCCTGGCTCAGGCTGCCTACCGGGTGCGTATTGAACACTGCGACGGCGTGGAATCGCTCAACGCGGCTGTGGCCGGGTCGATTCTTATGAAAGAGATATATGATTATTATCGAAGGTGACGTATGTTGAAAAGAATCCTGGTGATGATTGCCGCCCCCATTCTGGCGGCCTTCCCCGGGCAGAGCTTTGCCCAGGAGATTTTTCAGGAGGCCACCGGTCAATATTCCACGTTCGAACTCGCCGAACGTCTGCCGCTGGTCGGACAGAATAAAATATCCATCCGATCGAGTGAGACCTTAAGAGGATTTCTTAACATAACCACGGCCGATCAGGCCGAGGTGTCGGTCAACTATTTCAAGAAGGCCAAGACTTCGTCGCGCTCCCGGGCCGTTGACTATATAGACCTCATCGCACTGACACTGGAGAAAGTCCCCGGCGGCGCCAGGCTCGAGTTGCGCGCACCGAATCCCGCACCCTGGAGAAAGGGAGAGGCCGGTATGGTCGAACTGGAACTTGTGGTCCCGGATTCATCGTCGGTCGAGATCGAAGCACCGTATTTTGATATCGAAGCCGTTGGTCCCCTGAAAGGTTTCGTCGTGCCGTCATCCCTGGGGCGCGTCGACGTGACCGACGTCACCGGGTTGCTGGAAGTGGCGACGACCAATCAGCGGGTGTCGGTGGAATCTATTTCCGGAGCCATCACTGTCATCGCCACCAACTCCACCCTGGCGGCCTCCAACATCACCTGTCACGAGCACCAGGCCCGGTTCGAAAACGAGGGAGGGGATATCCGGATTGACGGGTTCGTGGGCGCTATCGATGTGAAAAACAGTTACGGGCGGATCGACATTGACGACTTCGTTCCGGAAGGAAATAGAAACTACATTCGCGGGCTGTCGGAACCCATTGTCGTGGCTATCAGTGATATGCAGGACAGCCGGCTGGTCATTACCAACCGGTATGAAGATATAGAGATTACCATCCCGGAAACCATCTCTGCTTCGCTTTCACTTTCAGTGGAGGAAAACGGGAAAATAGAGGCTACCAATTTTCCCTTCAAGGCCGAACTGGTTACCCAAACTCGTCTTAATTTGGTGGCCGGTGAAGGTGTTTCCTTGATAAAAGGAGGCGTCCGGGGACAGGGCAACATATACGTGCGAGGTTTCAGTGAGAACGATTAGCCCGAAGGTCAAAAAAACCTTCCCGGTTTATTTCATTATCAGCATTCTCATGCTCTGTCCGCTCGGGTTCGCCGAGCGGGTGATTGCGCCGGCAGGGCTGTTTTATTACCAGCCCGCAGCGTCGGTCTTCGGCGCCGAGGCCGCCTGGGTGAACCCGGCCGGGTTGGCGAGGTATGACGCGACCGCCTATCAGATAATGTTCGATTACTTCGACGGTGCCTTTGCCCGGAGCTGGGGGACCGTATTTACCCGCACCGGCCTGGCGGTGGCTCACCGCAAGCTCCATAATCCGGACGGTCCCAATTATCTCGAGTACCTGCTCGGAGCCGGTTTTGGCCTGGGCAAAACACTTTTCGTAGGGGGATCGTATCGCTATTACAAGGATGCCCCTGACGGTTTCAACAAGCGCCACTTCTGGAATATCGGGTTTATCGAACAGAGCGGCGGACCCGTGACCTGGGGTGCTACCTTTTCGAATCTCAATCGCGGCAAGTTGAACGGAAAGCGAACCGAAATAGAGATGCGTTACTCCGGCTCCGTTCGCCCCTCGGGGAATAAAGTCACGTTCTCTATCGACATGTTGCTGTCGTCCCGGACCCGGCTGAGCAATGCCGATTTTGTATATCACCTGGAAGTAATTCCAACCCCGGGGCTCTACGTTAACGGCTATGTGGACTCGGATCAGAATTTCCAGATTGGCCTGAGAGCCAACTTCTTGAAGTACTTCACCGGTTCCAGAAGCACCTATAACAAAAACTCCCGGCACCTGGGGACGACCGGCTTTATCGGGGCCGGGAGTCTGCGGCAGCCGTCGCTGATTCCGGAGCCGGGGCGACGCCTGGCTCTCGGTCTTGCGGGGTCGGCGCGCGAGAATCCGCCGCAGCCGGTGTGGGGGCACAAGCCGACTCCATTTGTGACCCTGTTGATGTCCATCTACCGCGCCGCCGAGGATCGGTCTATCGGCGAGATGGTACTGACCCTTGACGGTGTCTCGGTCGGTTTCGGGCGAGCCCAGGAACTGCGCCAGGCCCTTCAACACTTTCGAGACCGGAACAAAGAGATAACGTGCTACATCAAGGACCCCGACAACCTTTCCTACTACATCGCCTCGGCCGCTGACCGGATATTCATCCCCCCGGTCTCGCAGTTGAATCTGGTTGGCCTGCGGGCGGAGCTTACGTTTTATGCCGGCACGATGGAGAAGCTCGGTATAAAGGCCGACCTGATGCGTATCGGCGACTACAAGACCGCTGCTGAGACTTATACGCGGGAAGCATCTTCCCCCGAAAACCGGGAGCAGATCAACCGTGTCCTCGACTCCGTTTTCGATCAGTTCCTGAAAGCGATAGCAGAGGGCCGTGGCCTGACCCGAGACTCGGTAAGGAAAATCGTAGACAACGGTCCTTTTACTTCCGAGGAAGCCTTGAAGTACGGACTGGTGGAGGGCCTGAGTTACCGGGATGACCTCAAGCGTAACCATCTGCGTAAGTTGCCGGAGATCGCCTTTAAACGCTATATCTCCGACACGCTTTCCAATGACGGCTGGCCGGCCAAACCCGTTCTCGCCCTGGTTGTGGCCGAGGGTGAGATAATTGCCTCGAGGCGGGCACCGGTCTCGTTGGGAGCGTCCCACAAGGTGACCCCGTCGGCTTTGAGCGGCGCCTTTCGCCAGGTGACAGCCCGGAAATCGGTCGCCGGCGTGGTCTTCCGCATAAACTCTCCCGGTGGCTGGGCCCTGGCCGCTGAAGAGATCTATCATTACGCGGCCAAAGCGGCCGAGAAAAAACCGGTTGTGGTGTCAATGGGTAATGTCGCCGCCTCGGGGGGATATCACGTTGCCATGGCGGGTGAGCATGTGCTGGCCAGCCCGGCGACGATCACCGGATCGATAGGTATCTACGGCGGCAAGCTGGACCTGAGCAATCTCTACGACAAGATTGACCTCGGCAAAGAGATCTACACGCGGGGCCGCTACGCCGGAATGTTATCCAGCGTGAGACCTTTTTCACAGCAGGAAAAAGACAAGTACTTCTCCCACATGAAGGCCTTCTACGATTATTTTGTTCAACTGGTGGCCGATAATCGGTCGCTGGCCTTTGACTCCGTTGACGCCCTCTCCCGGGGCCGCGTGTGGACGGGTCAGCAGGCCCTCTCAAACGGCTTGATCGATGAACTGGGGGGTATCAAGCAATCGCTCGACAGGGTGGCCCGGAAAGCGGGTGTCAAGGATTACACCGTTGAGATATATCCCCAAAGGCGGCCCTGGTTTATAATCCCGGGCAATCCTTATCTTAAGTACCTGGGAGCGCTTTTCTTCGGAGGCGAGAATCCCGTTGACGGCCTGACCGAACTGACCGGTTTGGAGGAAAGCGGCGGCCTGATCGCGCGCATGCCTTACGATATCGAGATCGAATAACCGAGATCGTTTATCCCCGCCTGTAAAAAAGCCCGCCGACTGGCGGGCTTTTCGTTTACTCATAAATACCGACGTATTCCTGTTTCCAGCCGGTCCGCTGAAACACTCGGACAACCGGTGTCTCCGGCGGCAGTTTATTCGGATCGTTGAGATCGGTATCGTATGCCCAGCGCCGGTCGGGGGGACTGTAATAGAAATCACCCCAGGGATTGTTCGCCCAAACCGACGTCCAGAGATTGACCATCGAGCCGCTCCAGTTGAAATCGACGCCTGCCCAGTTCTCCAAGAAGCGCGGGAGGTTCTCAAAGCCGCCGCTATAGTCGGCCTCGGTGGTCTCAACGATACCGGTCAGGATGGAGGCGTTGACAGTGGTCGTGGCCGCTGGCCGCGACGTATAGGTGCTGTCACTCTTATCGTCGCTCCATGCACCGGAAAGGAAAGTGACGGCATCGGCCATAATGGCCGCCGGCTCTTTATCGCTGGAGTTGAAATCGCCGAGTGTGTAGACCGGGTTCTCGCTGGCGATGCTCAGAGGGGCATCGAGTTTCTCCCCGTTGATGATGCGTAAAGCCGGGAAGTCGGTGGTCTCGTCAGAAAAGTATAGAACACCGTTCTCAGGAGCGTATCCCTCGTTATAGAGCTTCTCGACGTCCAGTTCCATAACGTCGACCCCCACTCCGGCCTCGCGCTGGTCGACAAACTTGTTGTTTTCAAATGAGATAATGCCTCGAACTACCATGTCAGCGGTAACCTCGGTCCAGATACCTCCCACTTTCTTATAAGCCTGTCGGTCAATTATCTTGAGAGTAGACTTCATCTCATATGAATCGGATTTGCCGGCGGCTTTCTCTGTCGCCGTGGCTCGCTCTATCAGCCCGTGGGGATCGTCGCCGGAGCCGCTCAGCGGGACGCTCAAAGCCTGTTGGCCGTGAGTGGCATCCTGGACGCGCCCGTGCCAGCGATGGAGAGAGGAGTCGTACCAGTACGAGTCGGTCGATTCCAGCCAGCCGCCCGCGTCTTTCATGGAAACATACAGTCCCACCCGGTCCTTTATCAAGACGTCTCCTTCAGAGGTTCCGCCGGGCCCCTTGCGGCCGTGGTGAATGTCACCCGCCGACGTAACGTAGCTGTCCATTCTGAGACTGGTGCCTGCCTGGAGATAGAGATCGCTGTTCGTGTGCACGCGGCCGGTGAGGTTCATATCTGGTCCGGGGTTAATTTCCAGGTCGTTGTCATAAAAGACGGCGAACTGGAAGATGGGGACCAGGGCGGTTTCAAACGACTGTGACAATGTTACCTTGGCGTTCTCCACGCTGCTGATACCGGTCGAATTGATTGAAAATGACTTAACCAGGGCGTGCAGGCCGCTCAAGGTGCCGGTCGTCAAAGTACGTACCGTGGCCGGACCCTTATCCGCTGTCTGATAGACAACCGAGCAGTCGTTAACCGAATCGATCCCCTGCGGCATGACCAGCGGAGGCCGACCGGTGCTGTCATATGTAAACTGCAGTCGGGAACCGGCCCTCTCCAAACCGGCTTCGGCGGCATAAAATGCTCGCATTTCCTGCAATTCGTTGCTGGCGATGGTAATTTCATCGTCAGATGTCGAAAGAGCGGCCAGGCCGAGCAAAGTTAGCATTCCCACCATGATGAGGGCCAGTAGCGTGGCGAAGCCGTCGTCGGAAGTAAAAACGCTTACTTTCATCGCTACCTTCCTTGGATTCTTATTTCGTCATTTGCACTAGTTTATTCCCACATATTCCTGCTTCCACCCGGTTCTCTGAAAGACGCGAACGACCGGAGCCTCGGGCGGCAGGTTGTTCGGGTCGTCCAGGTCAGTGTCGTAAAACCAGTCGCGGATGGGAGGCGAGTAATAGCTTCCGTTCCATGAGCCATCGGCCTGCACGGAATTCCAGAGATTCACCATCGATCCGGACCAGCTGAACTTCGTCCCCGACCATACTTCCAGAAAACGCGGCAGATTCTCAAAGCCTCCGTTGTAATCGGTGTCGGTGGTCTCTATGTTGCCGGTCATGATAGAGGCGTTAAAGGTCGTCTGCGCGGCCACGCGGCTGTCTTTCGTACCACTGCTCTTGCTGTCGTCCCAGGCGTCGGACAGGAACGTCACGGCATCGGCCATGATGGCCGCCGGTTTCTTGTCCTTCGAATTATAATCGCCCAGCGTATAGACGGGATTTTCGCTGACCAGAGTCAGGGGCGCGCCCAACTCTTCGGCGTTATTGACTCTCAGCCCCGGGAAATCGCCGGTTTTGTCGGAAAAGTAAAGAACTCCGTTGGCCGGCCCATAACCCTCGTCATACACTTTCTGCACATCCAACTCGGTAACATCGACCCACTTCAGTTCGCGCGCGTCATAAAACTTATTGTCCGTCGAACTGATAATGCCCTTGGCGGTCATGTCGGCGGTGACGTCGCTCCAGACACCTCCGATAAGTTGCCAGGCGCTGCCGTCGATGATCTTGAGAGTGGCTTTATGCTCGTAGGAATCGGGATTGCCACTGCCCGGTTCGATTAACGCGTGAGGATTGCCGGTGGCGCCGTTGAGCGGCACATTCAACGAGCCCTGGCCGTGAGTCGAGTCCTGGACCCGGCCCTGCCAGCGAGCGACCGAGGAATCGTACCAGTGGGCGTCGGTGGCTTCCAGCCAGCCGCTGCCTTCCTTCATGGAGACATGGTTGCCCAGGGCATCCTTTATGAGGACGTCGCCGGTACCCACGCCTCCGGGCCCTTTACGGCCATGCAGGATGTTGCCCGAGGCGGTGACGTAGCTGTCCATCTGAAGGCTGTTATCGGCCTGGAGCCACAGATTGCCATTGGAATGAACCCGGCCGATAAGGGTCATGTCGGGTCCCGGCGCAATCTCCAAATCGTTACCGTAGAAAACGGCAAACTGAAAAATAGGAACCAGGGCCGTTTCGAACGCCTGCGACATCAGCACCTTGGCATTCTCGGAGGGGTTGGCCCCCATCGAATGGATGGTGAACGATTTGACCAGGGCGTGAAGGCCGGCCAGTGTCCCGGTGGTCAGCGTCCGCTTGACCGGTGCACCATCATCGATTGTCCGATACGTGACCAGGCAGTTGTTGATGGAATCCACTCCCGCCGGCATGACCGTCGGCGGCAGTCCGGTACTGTCATATATGTATTGCAGTTGGGCGGCGGCTCTCTCCAGGCCGGCTTCGGCCGCGTAGAAGGAGCGCATTTCCTGCCACTCGTTGCCGGCTATGGTTACTTCGTCATCGGACGTGGTCAGCGCGGCCAGTCCAATCAGAGTAAGCATACCCAGCATGATAAGCGCTAAAATCGTGGCAAAGCCACTGTGCGAATTGAGTATCTTTGTCATTGTCGTCACCTGCCTTTGGTTATATTACACCAGGTGTTATCTTTGCCGTCAACGGTTTGGTCCTCAACGCGCCTGCAGGCGATGAATTGCGGAGTCTCCGGAGGCATCTGACCGAAATCGGCCAGGTCGGCATCAAAGCTGCAGTCGCACCGGGGTGGCACGCAGTGCTCAGTCGGGTCGCCGCTGCTGAGCGAACCGCCCGCCTGTCTTGATTGCCACAGTAAGGCCACGGCTCCGCTCATCGAAAAGGGCTGTTCCTGCCAATTCTCGAGGAAATTTAGAAGACCCGACACCGCCTCGCGGTAATCCCCGGGCACCGGCCGGTCGGCCCCCCCTATGATGGAGAGATTGGCCGACGTCGCGTTCGCGCTCCGGTGCGACAGAGATAAACCTGAATTAGCATCATTCCAGTTGTTGGAAAGGAACGTCACGGCA
>CBFCYQ010000048.1:0-14823 GCA_965602205.1 uncultured bacterium
ATCACAGCCCGGCCATCCGGCCGGGCTTTTTTTATTTTCCGGCAGGTACCGTTCATAGCAGCCGGGGGGCGCCGTAATTATTATTGAGGAGTCTTGTTGACATATCCAGCGTTTGTTCTTAGATAGTCTCCGGTGAAAGAAGTACGCAAATATGCCGGCTGTTTTGTCTGCGGCGAGAAGAATATCCACGGTCTCCAAGCCAGATTTTACTATGACGGGGACGCGGCGTTTACCGAGATAACCACCTCGGGCGATCATGAAGGATACCGCGATATCTCTCATGGAGGCATTATCGCATGTGTGCTGGATGAGGTGATGATAAAGGCTATTCTGGCCAGAGACATCTTTGCCGTTACTGCGGAAATGACAGTGCGGTTCCGAAAGCCGATCAGAACCGGCGCAGAGCTGAGATTTACCGGGCGCGTCACTGGAAACCGGGGGAGGGTTTTTATCACGGAGGGTCGGGTTCGGGGTGCCGACGGGGAAGTTTACGCAGAAGCCACCGGCAAATACGTCAGGGCCGACGCCGCTCTTGAGCAACAACTTATGAAATCAATCGACTAAAACTGTACACCCGCTTTCACCTTATTCTCCATTCTATTCCGTACCACCCAAAGGGGAGACTGTCGTGATGCCATAAGTTGCATTTAGTCAGCATCTTACGGCAATGCCTCTGGGCCCGGCCGAAACGGCATCCCCTTTGCAATGCAACACTTGATGAAAAAACCGGAAATGCCGCTCAAATGCTACATCGCCGCTTTCTTAAACCCAAGAATTGACCCTTTCCTGGACAAAAACGGCTTTTGTCGCGGTCTCATTGTATTTGCCATTCCGTCTCATGGAATCCTTTTTCGCTGTCGGGCTGCCGGGGGACTTCTCGATCTGGAGTTTGGCGCGTTTTTTTCCCTGCTGGAATTCATAACCTCCAGTCTGGCCGGGGAAAGGATCACTGCCGTACACGTGGTCTCCTCCAATCCCGAATTCGTCTTTGCGTTTACCGGCAATTCAAGACATCTGCCGGAAGGCTCAGAAAGGAAAAAACTGCTGGCTGAATATGGCCGCCGTCACCGGCTCTCGGTGGGATATGTCGAGCCGGTAAACAACAGAGCCTTCATGACCCCTTCAGACTATCCTTCCCTTCCCAAGGACAAGGCGATCAATCTAAAACTGGATGACAAAAATCTGGACGAGCAAACTTTCAAGCCTTTCCAGAGAGGCGTCGAACTGTAGGCGACTCCTATCTTGCCTTGACACAGGCATATTTTATCGTATTTTGCTTTTAATGGGTGGATTTTCTCGATCCGTCCGGAGTTTACCTCTTTACTTGCTTGTTTGAGAAAGTAAGCGTTGCACATTTTTGGAGGCCTGACATGAAAGCAGTGATTAAGTTGTTTGCCGTCACGGCGGTTCTGGCGGTGGTCATAGCCGCTCCGCTGGCCGATGCATCAGCAGAGGATTTCGGCCTGATCACGGTCAAGAATAAATTCCAGGAGAGCGTGCTGAAGGGCATTGTCGATCATGCTTTTGTCAGGAACGGTAACGTCTTCCTGTGCGCCATCAACACCGAACAGGCGCAACTGCTGAAGCAGTCGGGGTTGGGGTACGAGATGATTTTGCGTGATGCCGATCCCGCTTTTCAGTATATTGTCCGGCGCAGAAGACCTGCCGGTATTGCCCAGGTCGACCTCAAAAAGCTCGGCACCGTCTACGACCTTGGTGACGGCAAAATGCTCACCTCTATGAGCCGGATGGCCGCCTCGTCCCTGCAGAATGATCCTGACTTTTTCATCCACAGCCTCGAGGAACTGAACATCCGAATTCACTACCTACCGGTTGCGGTAAGTGGTTTTCTGTCTGCCCTGGCTGACTTCCCCAGCGACTCTCTGGCCGATCGGGTCAACCTGGATTCAGTCTATGCCTGGGATACGCGGCTTGAGGCCTTTCAGACGCGCTTCATCGAAACGGATTCTATCGATGCTGCCCGCGACTGGCTGGTTCAGAAGCTCCTTAGCTGGGGCTACACTGATGTATCCACACCCAGCTTCTGGTGGGGTAGCAGCTCGTATTCATATGACTGGCACTACAACGTTATGGCCGTCAAACAGGGATGGGCTGAACCGGACAAGGTGATTGTCATAGGCGGGCATTATGATTCGATCACTTACGGTGAGCCACTGGGGCCGATGATCTTTGCTCCGGGTGCGGACGACAACGCCTCGGGGACAGCCCTGACCCTGGAACTGGCGCGCATTTTTGCCGACGTCCCTTTTCGCAAAACGATCATCTTCATGCCGTTTACAGCCGAGGAAGTGGGCCTGGTCGGTTCCCGACACGCCGCCCAGACTTTTGCCAACGATGGCACGGATCTGGAGGTCATGTTGAACTGGGATATGGTCGCCTATGACCCTTATTCAGCCTGGGAATTGAACTTTTCATCGGGTCCCAACACCGCTTACCGGGGAGTGGCCGCCGAGGCGGCCGGTCGCGTCAGCGCTCTGAACCAGATGATCACGACTTCGGGCGGCAGCTCGGATCATGTCGCCTTCGTGGAGCAGGGCTTCAATGTTGTCAATCATATCGAGACCAATTTCAATTATCCCGGGTGGCACACGGAGTTGGACCTGAGTTCGCAGTTGAATTTTCCTTATTTCACTGATGTCGTTCGGGCGGCGGCCGCGACCGTGGCCGTCATTGCCGACGCCGCGCACCCGACCTCTATTGAGGCCATCATTGACCAGGGTGATGGCCAATCACTCGAAATCCAGTGGTCCGACTGCGATCCCACGTACTCCTACACGATTTACTATGGGCCCGCCTCCGGCTACTACACGGATACTGTAGAAGTTTCGTCGGGCTTGTGCTCATACATTATCAGCGGCTTGACCGAAGGCGTAACTTATTACTTCTCGGTGGTCGGCCAGCCGCCCACTGGCTACCCGGCTCCTTACGCCGTCGAGATGACAGCCGAGAGTTACGTCGTTCCAAGAACACCGTCGGAGGTTGCGGCCTCTCCCGATCTGAACAAGATCGTCTTGACATGGCAAGCCAACCTCGAGGCCGACCTGTCCCACTATCGCATTTTGCGCAGCACGGGTTCGTGGGAGTTGTATCAGGACAACTTTACCGGCACGGTTTTCGAGGACAGCGACGTACTGCCCCATGTGGAATATCGCTATGCGGTCATGGCCGTTGACAATGACGGTTTTCAATCGCCGGCTTCGGCCGAAGTCCGCAGTGTCCCGGCGACCTTTGACGGGGGCATGCTGGTGGTAGATGAAGTTTCAGAAAGCTGGGGAGTTCCCGGACAGGCTGAACAGGAAGCGTTCTACAATATGCTGTTTGGAGCGGGCTCCTACGCCATGGTATCGATCGACGGGGAAGGGGATCGCCTGACGCGGTCGACGGCGGGGCAATACTCGTCGCTATTCTGGATTGATGATGAGTTGACATCGCGGAAATATCTCAGCCCGAGTACCGATTCCCTGGCCTGGTATCTTGACTACAGCAACAACGTCTTTGTCTGCGGATACCGTACGATTGAATACTGGGCCCAGTCGTCATCTAATCCCGCTGCTCTCCTGTACGACGAGTTCGGTCTGAGCAATTATGATATTAACACCGACCCGGATTTCGCCGGAGCGGTGGGTCAAAACGGTTGGCCGTCGGCGGAGCTTGATTCGGACAATGTCATGGACTATCTGCCGCTTCTACCGGCGCTTACGGCAGCGCCGGGCGCCCAGGTAATCTACACCTTTGATTCGAAGGATGACAACCCGGCCTACGAGGGTCAGCCTTGCGGTCTGCTGATGGACACGCCCAACGGCAAGAGAATCCTTCTGGCCTTCCCGTTGCTGTTCCTGACGGATGCCTCGGCCCAGGCCATAATCGACCGCGCCATGACTGAATTCGGCGAAGAGGCGCCCGAATTCGCCGATGGCGATGTGAATCGATCCGGTGGTGTGAATATATCAGACGTTGCATACCTGGTGACGTATCTGTTCGGTGGTGGCCCGGCCCCGGTGGACCCGAATCTGGCCGATGTCAACACCAGTTGTACCGTCAACATATCGGATGTAGCCTATCTCGTGAGCTACCTTTTCGGCGGCGGTATGGCGCCTAAAGCCGGCTGTGTTTACTGATATCTGCCGGGGGGGATTGGATTTCCGCGGATGATCGTCTGGTCATCCGCTTTTTTTTGATCATCGAGGCGGCGACGGTCGAGCATACCGCTGCAGGCACCGGAGGGAAGCGTCAGAGACGATCTTTCCTTGACAAAAAGAGCATTCTTGGTTATATAGAAAGTACCGCCAAGCGACAATCCCTAAAAACACACGCTCTCTTGCTCAGACCAAAGGAGCGTTAATCGCGCAACATAGGGAGGTGTTAGATGCTCTCTTTTAACAGGCTCTTCGGTATCGTGGCGGGCATTATGATGCTTATCTCGGCATCGATTTTCGCTGGTGTAGGAGATGATCTGGGTTTTGTAACCATCAAAGACAAGGCCCAGGAAGCGATTGTGAAAAGCACCATCAACCGGGCTTATACTCGCGTGAACAATCAGTTTCTCTGCGCGGTCAACTCCGACCAGGCCAGGTTGCTCACGAAGGCGGGCATTGAGTTCGAACTGGTTTTTCGGGATATCGACCCGGCCTCGACCTTTCTCATCCGCAAAAAACACCAGGTAGGATTTGGTGAAGTAGACCTTAAGCAACTTGGCCCGGCGTACCGGTTGAGTGAGGGGGTGACAGTAGCTGTTTCCAGCCGGCTGGCAGCCTCGTCGCTGCGAAGGGACCCGCAGTACATGGTCAATTCCCTCGATGAGTTGGACATACGCATCCTGTATCTTCCCAAAGTGGTCGAGGGTTTCCTGTCCGGCCTGGACGAGTATCCCAGCGATTCGCTGGCCGACCGCGTCAGTCTGGATTCTCTCTATGCCTGGGTAACGAGACTCGAGGCGTTCCAGACTCGCTTCATCCTGGCGGATTCCATCGATTCGGCGCGCGACTGGATGGTTCAGAAGTTTCTCGATTGGGGCTACACTGACGTCACCACCCCCTCATTCTACTGGGGAGGCGACTGGATTTATCATTACCCGGCCGACTGGCACTACAACGTCATTGCGGTCAAGCAGGGGTGGGCCGAGCCGGACAAGGTGATAGTCATCGGTGGGCATTACGATTCGATAACATTCGACGAACCACTGGGTCCCGAGGTTTTTGCCCCGGGCGCTGACGATAATGCTACCGGAACAGCTGTAGTGCTGGAACTGGCGCGGATCCTGGCGGACATACCCCTCCGGAAGACGGTGATCTTTATGCCATTTACGGCTGAGGAATGCGGCCTGATCGGTTCCCAGCATGCTGCCCAGGATTTTGTCGACCAAGGCACTGACATCGAACTTATGATGAATTGGGACATGGTCGCCTACGATCCTACGGATGCATTTGCGTTGGACTTTTGCTCCAGTCTCAACGCCGGTTACATCACCGTCGCGATGGAAGCAGCGCTTCGGGTTAGTGGCCTTAACCCGGTACTAATCTCTACGACTGCTGCTGTCTCCGACGACTACTCTTTCTATGATCAGGGATTCAACACCCTTGGCCATTCTGAGAACGATTTCAACTACCCCGGCTGGCACAGCGAAGAGGATCTCTCCTCGGCGTTGAACTTCCCCTATTTCACGGACGTCGTCCGCACCGCCGCGGTCACCCTCGGTTTGATTGCCGACGCCGCGCACGCTACGAATATCGAGGCGCTGGTCGACCAGGGCGATGGTCAGTCCGTGGAAGTTTTCTGGTCGGATTGCGATCCTACTTACGATTACCGAATATATTTTGGTGCGGAAACAGGCATTTATACGGATACTGTTGAAGTGCCGTCGGGGATGTGTTCATATGTTGTCACCGGGCTGGAAGAAGGTATACTGTACAACTTCGCAGTAATGGGTTTTGCCCCCGGGGGAATCCCGGCTCCCTTTGCCCTGGAGCGCTCCAAGGAATCGTATGTTATACCGCGTATGCCCACGGACCCTGACGCACAACCCGATCTGAATAAGATTGTCCTGACCTGGGCGGCCAATCAGGAGGCCGACCTCTCGCACTACCGCATTTACCGTGGAACCTATCTTCCGACGCCATACCAGGACAATGTCACTGAAGCCGTTTTTGAGGACATCGGTATACCGAGTCATACGGAATACGTCTACCGGATAACGGCTGTTGACAATGATGGCTACGAATCGATGCTCTCAGACGAAGTACGTTCCATACCGGCCACGTTTGACGGGGGTATTCTGGTTATAGATGAGATTACGGCATCGTTCGCCGTGCCCAACCAGGCCGGCCAGGTCGATTTCTTCAACTCGATGTTCGGTCTCGGGGATTACGCCATGATATCAATCGAGGACGAAGACGCCGTTCTGCCCAAACCGATCGCGGGACAGTACTCGTCGCTCTTCTGGTTTGACGACGAAGTCGTGACTCGCAAATACATCGGCTACAGTGAGTATAACCTGGCCTGGTATCTCGGTTACGCCGACAACGCCTTTATATCCGGATATCGCACCATGGAATACTGGGATGATCCGAATACATTTCCCTTCGATGTTCCCTATGACGAATTCGGCCTTGAGTCATACTCGGCCACCATTACCGCCGACTTCGCTGGAGCCTTCGGACAGAACGGCTGGCCGTCGGTGCAACTCAATACCAGTACCCCTCTGGGGCATCTGCCGTGGATTACCTTTCTTGAGCCGAGACCCGGTGCCCAGGTGATCTACACTTATGACTCCAACACCGATGATCCGGCCTCCGAGAATCAACCCTGCGGTCTTTTGTATGACACGCCCAATGGCAAGCGGGTCCTGCTGGGATTTCCGGTGCTGTTCCTGACCGAAACTTCCGCGCAAGACTTGATCGGTTACGCCAGGACATTGTTTGATGAACAGCCGGTTTCATACGCCGACGGCGATCTCAATCGGTCGGGCGGCGTGAACATATCCGACGTGGTCTATCTGGTGGCTTACCTGTTTGGCGGTGGCCCGGCCCCGGTGGATCCGAACTTGGCGGACGTTAACAGCAGTTGTACCGTGAATATATCAGACGTATCCTATCTGGTGGCCTACCTCTTTGGCGGCGGCCCGCTGCCCCAGAGCGGTTGCGTCTACTGAATCTCAATTGATAAGATCAACACCGGGCGGATAATCAAGATGTTATCCGCCCTCTTTCATAGGCCCGGCAGGCCCGTCCGGCTGGCTCCGGGGTAAATATATTTGCATAATTTATGAAGGCCGGAGATATACCGACCGACGGCAGGCGACGAAATGAAGGCCGGCGGAGTCCTCGAATCCCTTTACCCTGGCTGCTTTAGCCCGGATCAGCCGCTCGCAATTTGTTCTGTCGGGTGGCACAGGGGTTGCTTGAACGGGCGGTATGGAAATAAACCTGCTATCCCAGATCAGGATTCTGAGCCCAAGCCAGATTTATCCCTTTGAAAGGCCGGCGTCTCTCGGTACCGACTTTGACCTGTCAAATATCAACCAGATCCGCCATCCATTCCTTGTCACAAGCCTCGACAGCGGAGATTTCCTGCTGCTGGAGGAAGTCGACTATTTCCAGGCCTTGATACAGTCCGGCCTCGGTCATGTCCCGGTACAGATATGTTCCCCCGAGGATATCAGCCTCGAGGCTGTCCGCCTGGGTTTGATAAATTTCGGCTACGACGATCTGGTACGCCTGTCAACCAAACACCCTGATCAAATCGTTCTAAAGAGTGGCCCCGACAGTCAGGAGCGATTGGCAGGATACGTGACGCTGAAAGTAGAATTCATCGGCTCGCCTTCGGTCGACGTCTGTCTGCGCCATTCAAGCCGGACAGGTTGCCCACTGCCGCTTGACTACTTTTTCAGGGCCGTGAATCAGGTAGGAAGATATCTCCCCGTGGTGGATCGGCGAAAAAATCCAGATTCCATTACTCGAGTCTCGTCCCTGAGCGGTTTTGCCTCTCTGGCGCCATTCACGCTGGATGATCTGAAAGCCGCGGCTGTCTCCGACCGGCGGTTTCCGCCAAATGTCACAAAGGTCCGGGCTCGCCGCCGCATTCTCAGTATCGACTATCCCACGACGGTTCTTCTTTCGGAAATATCGGCCGATGAAAAAGAAGCCTTCCTGAAGGACTTGATCGCTCTCCGCGAACAAAACCACAAAACCTCGTTCTACGACGGACAGGTCTATATCCTTAATCGCTAAAAATTAGTTGAAGCACTTCCGGCCCCGCTCTAAATTAGAGCTTGTTCTCGTTTGAGGGCGCTGCCGGACAGCGTGGAGTGATGTGCTTGACGGCAACTGGCGGGATGGTCGGGTACCCGCTATGGAAGGCATATAACGCAAAGCCCCGCGTACGAGAAACGCGAGGCTGCTTTATGGAATTGGGAAAAAAACCGTACTCAGGCGATATTCTGAACGAAGCGCGTCAGACGGGATTTGGTGCGGCCGGCATTTCGCCAGTGAATCACGTTTCTGGAGGCGGCTTTGTCCAGGATGGAGAAAACATCGCGAAGCTTCCTGAGTGCTTCGTCCTTGCTGGTCTCTGCGCGCAACTCCTTGACGGCGCTGCGCATCTGCGAAAGAACAGCCCGGTTCCGAAGGCGATCGTTGGCCGAGGTCCGCATCCGCTTGGCACACGACTTATGACTTGGCAATTTGAAAAACCTTTCTATTTATGTTTAATCAATAACCAGATAATATAATCGACAGATCCGTTTTGTCAACAAACAGCACAGACAAAAGTTCCTTGATTTCCTCGGCCGGGAAGGTCTCCCTGGCCACGGCCTTTTCGCGTGTTCTGGGCCTGGTTCGCGAGCAGGTCATGGCCTTTTTCTTCGGAGCCGGGATGGCCACGGACGCTTTCGTGACAGCCTTCCGCGTACCGAATCTGCTGCGGGACATGTTTGCCGAGGGCGCGCTTTCGTCGGCCTTTGTGCCGGTCTTTAAAGAGAAGATGGTTCGTGAGGGCAACGAAGAGGCTTTCCGGTTGGCCCACATCGTTTTTACGTCGATTCTGGCGGTGGTGGGACTGATTGTGTTGCTGGGCATCATTGCCGCTCCCGCCATAATCTACCTGTGCGCCAACGGCTTTGTCGAAATCCCCGAAAAATTCGGCCTGACGGTAGACCTGACGCGGATAATGTTTGTCTACTTGCTGCTGGTGTCTGTCTCGGCGCTGATCATGGGGATGCTCAATTCTTTCGGGCGCTTTGGGATCCCCGCCATCTCTCCCGCCATGTTCAACCTGGGGGTAGTGGTGACGGTGCTCGTTTTGTATTATCGCTTTGAGCAGCCCGTTTACACGCTGGCCCTTGGCGTTCTGGTCGGCGGCGTGGGACAGATAGCCATTCAACTGCCATCCTTGCGAAAGGTCGGCTACCGCTTTCGGTTATCTTTTAATTTCCTTGATGAGGGCCTCAAGAAGGTGGTGCGGCTCATTGTGCCGATGATCATCGGTCTGTCCGCCGGACGCATCAACATCCTGGTTAACACCCTGCTGGCGTCATTCCTGATGGAGGGTTCCATCTCCTACCTGAATTACTCATATCGCCTTATGCACTTCCCGCTCGGGGTCTTTGCCGTGGCCCTGGGTACGGTGGCTCTGCCTAAAGTCTCCGAGATGGTCGTGAAAGGGGATACCAGGGGCCTCAGCGAGACTTTCCACGAAGCTATCAATGTCAATATGTTCGTTGTGATTCCATCGGCCGTCTTCCTGGCGTTGATGGGGCATCGGGTTGTAGCGCTGATTTACCAGTGGGGCGCCTTTTCGCAAGTCGATTCCGCCAACACCGCGCTGGCCCTCCTGCATTATTCGTATGGGCTGATAGGCTTCGCTGCCGTGAGAGTTACCGTACCGTTCTTCTATGCCTTTGGCGACTCGCGCCTGCCGATGCGGATTTCGGTTATTGCCGTGGTCGTGAACATGCTCCTGTACTGGCCGCTTATCAGGGTGCTGAATTTTGCCGGTCTTGCGGCCGCAACCTCGCTGGCCGGGATCCTGAACTTCGTCCTGCTGGCCTATTTTCTGCCATCGAAGGGGTTCAAGATCGACTATGCCAAAATCGGTCTGAATCTGGTGCGGATCGCGCTGGCGGCGGCGCTTGCCTTCTACATAGCCGGCCTGATTCCGTTCGCTTACGGAGTCAGTCAGTCTCCGGTCGTCAACCGTCTGCTGGAATTGGCCCTGCCGGCCCTCATTGGAGGCTTGTTATACCTGCTGTTTTGTCTTATCTTCCGGGTAAGGGAAATCACCCGGGTACGCCGGTTATTGTTCAATCGTCAGAAACAGCGGTAAATGATTCGCAAATATCCGAGCCTTTTTCTGCTCGCTTTCGTGGTATGTGGAATTGTCCTGGCCGACCAGACGCACTGGTCATCCTGGACCTTCCTGCTTCCGGCAGTTGTTTTTGCGCTGGCTGGCCTGCTCAGCTTTGCCCGGCGCGGTCGTCCGCGGGCCACCCTGATGCTGGCTCTGGGTATGCTTTTCTTTTCGGCGTTCCATTTCGCCATCAAAGCCTACGATACCGGCCCCCACCACGTCTCGAATTTCGCCGACCCGAGCGTCCGTTACCATATCTTTGGCCGGGTCTCCGACTGGCCGGTCCTGAAGTCTGACCGCACCGAGATCAAGGTCACGGTGGACTCGCTGGTATGCGACCGGTCGATGCCGGTCAACGGCTCCATCCTGCTGAAAGTGACTGACACCACCACCGCCTTACAGGCCGGGGACCGCCTCGAATTCTACGGGCGGATATATCCCCTGCCCGGCCGCCGACAGCCCGGTAGTTTTGATTATGGCCGCTTTCTAAAACTGCGTGGTGCTTTTGGCCTGGTATATATGCCCAACCTTCTGGACCTGCGCGTGGATAAAGGAAACCGCTACGGGGTGAGCAGCCTGGTCGACCGGCTTCGCCAGACTATTTCCGGCAGTTTCCGACGCAACCTGTCGCCGACGGCGGCTGCTTTGGCGGCCGGCTTCCTGATAGGTGAAACAAGAGATATATCGGCTGAAATATACACCATGTTTCGCGACTCGGGCACCTTGCACCTCTTGGCCGTGTCCGGGTCCAACGTGGCCATTGTGCTGCTTTTCTTCGTTTATATTATGAGGCCGCTGTCGCTCAGCCGTTTGAAGAGATCGATCGCTCTGCTCGCGGTCGTGGGCCTGTTCACCTTGTTATCCTACGGCGAACCCTCGGTCGTGCGCGCCTCCATTATGGCCTCGCTGGTAATTCTGGCCAGACTGCTGGAGAGACGCTTTGACCTTAACAATATCATAGCCGCCACCGCCCTGATAATACTGTTGTTCGAACCCGTGCAACTTTTCAATATTGGTTTTCAACTCTCCTTCGTGACGGCGTGGGGACTGATCTTTATCACACCGCAGGTGCATCGTCGATTCAATGCGTACCACACTTGCCGCTGGTATCGCTTTATTGTCTTTCCCGTCATGATTTCGTTTATCGCTCAGGTATGCTCCACACCGCTGATCGCCTACTATTTTCATCGGGTCCCGGTCATATCTGTCGTGGCCAATCTCTTCATTGTCCCGCTGGTGTCAGTGGCCGTGCTGGGCATCCTGGTTCTGCTGGTGGCCGACCTGGTCTGGCCGATCCTGGGCCTGGTCGTGGGCTCCCTGCTCTCGGTGGTCCTGGATTCGATCCTGTATCTGCTTCGGCTTTTCGGCCGCGAATTGGCTCCCGTTCTCGAGACGGCCCACCTGTCCGTTGTCCTGGTGCTTATGACGTATATTTTTATCGTAGCCTGCGTGTGGGCGTCGCAGTCGCGACCCGTCAGGCGGGCAACGGTGATCTCGGTGGCAGCGCTTCTCAACGTGGGTCTGCTCCTCGGCGTCGTAAATTCATTCAGTATCACCAATGACAAAGAGATATTCCTGTTCAAGGTGCCGGGCGGAATCGGAACGATTGTGAGCGATCCCGCGGCAGGCCGTCACGACCTCGTTATATGCGGTCTGCAGGGCAGAGACTATCGGGTTGACGATGTCATTCTCAATCCGGTGCTGCAGTACTGCGGCGTGGACAGGCTGCATTACTTGTTTCTGCTTGACGCCGGTTACAGTGCTATTGACGATGTGATGCACCTGGCCGAGACGCGCGGAGCCGATTGTATATATGTCAGTCCATCTTTGAGGCATAGTTTTGCCGATGCCCAGAGCCGGCGTGGTGATTGGGAGCCCTCCTTCGAGATCGCAGCGCTGACGGGATCGTTTGTAGCCTCCAACGGGCCCGGCTATTATCCCGCAGACAGGGGTCTTCTGGCCGACCTGGGAGACTGCCAGCTTCTCATTGCTGCCGACATTGACTGTAAGGCAATCTGGGACATGGAATTGAAAAAACCGCGCACCGTCGTTGTCGGTGGGAGGCTGAAGTTGTCAGACGACAGGCTGGCCAGTCTTGCGGGCGCCCACTTGCCACAACTGGTGTGCGCGGGACTCGCCGGCGAAGTGACGGGTCGGCAAGGATCCCGCATCATCGGCTCCGATGGAGATTCCCGTGGTGACATCTATGATCTTAACGGCTTGGGCAGCTTGAGGTTGGGCGTAAAAGGCGACCGGATTTACCCCGTCTCTTTTGGCCTTCATTAAGCCAGATTCCCATTAAGTTATCCCGTTTAACACCCGATAAGAATATAGAAGTGTCGGAAAACGGATAAACTACTTACAGCAGAAGGCTTAAGGGTAGGTAAAATGAGCTTAGCCGGTAACTTACAAACCGTATCTTTCCCCGATATACTGCAGCTTCTGGCCACCGGCAAGAAGACCGGAATTCTGGATATCAAGACGGCTACACGGCAGAAGGAAGTGGCGTTTAAGGACGGGAACATAATATTCGCCTCTTCGGTAAACTCATCTGAGGATCTTCTCGGCAATATGCTTTTGAGACGGGGGAGGATTTCCAAGTCCGACCTCGACCGAGCCATTGCCCTGCACAAGCAGACCGGACGTCAGTTGGGCACCACCCTGATTGACATGAACCTGTTTGACAAACAAGAGATAGCCGATTGTCTGAGACTACAGATTGAGGAAATAGTCTACAACCTGTTTTCGTGGCGGGAAGGTGATTTTGTCTTCCACGAGAATGATTCACCCAAGGCGGCTCCTTTCTTCCTGGAACTGAACACGATGAGTGTAATAATGGAAGGAACGCGGCGTATTGACGAGTGGATGGAAATCCAGAAGGTGCTTCCACCCGATGATGTTCTTCTGGCCCTCGCCAAATCGCCCAAGCTGAAAGGTGCCGAGATAACCCTGACCGTCGAAGAATTCAAGGTGCTGGCCTTGATAAACGGTGAGAGAACACTGCCGGAACTGATCAACGCGGCGCCTTATGGAGAGTTCGTTACCTGCCGAGCCGTTTATCGTCTGGTCGTTAACAATCTGATTGAGGTCATCGGTCGGCGCGACAGCGAAGAAGCTGAGACCGAGGATGAGGAAGAAGCGCTGCTGTCGATTGTCTTTTTTCTTTACAACAACTGCTTCTTCCGGATCAGGTCGGCCGTGGAGGCTGTCCTCGGCGAGGGGAACACGCGCTTTGCGAATTTTGCCGCCCAGTACCGCAACGGTCTGCTGACCTTCTTCCCGGGCGTAGACCCGTCCTCGGATCTGATGCCGTCGTTTGATAAATTCGTGGCTTCTGTCAAGGCCGTGCCTCAGCCGGTCAGACTGCAGAAGCTATTTTCCGGCCTGGACAGCATGCTGTCCGAGCAACTGGAATACGTCTATCAGTTGCTCGGGATTGGCATCTTCCGACAGGCGATGGCAAAGGTAAAAAAGGAGATCTCAGAACCTCTGGCGGCTCGGCGAGAGTTGGTTAAGAGGTATGGTATTGAAGACGGGTTCTATAAGACCCTGAAAAGAGCTGACAAAGTTGTAAAGATGGTTCGAGGTTAGTCATGAAAAAAACGTTTACCTTGTTGGGACTTCTGCTGGTTTTCACTTCCAGCAATGTCTATGCTGCTAATATTGCTGTTATCGCCAGTCCGCCGAACCTGCTGAATTTGATCGTACTGATTATTGCCGTGATCGGCATCGCGACCTCGTTTAAGGTACTGGCTCTGGTGCGGGGAGGCGTTTTCAGTAAAAGCTGGCAGGTTTTCGTCGCCGCCTTCGTCTCGCTCGCTCTGGCGCAATTGATCTTTCTGCTGAACACAGTGGAGATGTTGGTGCTGCCCGCCTTCGCGGTTCCGGCCTTGGTGGTAGTGGCAGCGGGTCTCTTCCTGTACGGGATATGGGAAGCCAAGCGCATTTTAGGTTAACCAACTACATTAAGGTTGACACAAGTTAAAGTGACAGTTATAATTATAAATTATGAAAATGCATCGGCCGCTTAACCGGTCAATATTTAATAAGTTACAAGAAGATATATGGTTAGTACCGCTGAAATTGATGATCGCATTGAGAAATGTCAAAAAATCCTAGGCGATGATCCCAGCTCACAGATTTTCGCAGCACTGGCCGAGGCATATCGCAAAAAAGGGGAGCTGGAGAAAGCCTTCCGTATCTGTCAGAACGGACTTAAGATTCATGCCAAATACGGTTCGGCTCACGTTGTCATGGCCAAGATAAATCTTGATCGCGGCCTGTATGATTGGGCCGAAATCGAGGCCAAAAAAGCCGCCGAGATCGACGGCCATACGCGCTCTATCGAAATGCTCCTGGCCGAGATATTCATCTACAAGGGTGAATTTAACGCGGCTATAAAGCTTCTGAAGAAACTGCACGAGGCCGATCCGGGGAATGCTCAGATCACCAAACTTCTGG
>CBFCYQ010000049.1:0-14810 GCA_965602205.1 uncultured bacterium
TGCCGTAGCCACCACCATCATGTACTTCAACATCCCTTCCGGCTTTTTCCGGTCATTGCATCGCCACTACCTGCCGACATTGCTTTTGTTTGCAGTGCTGGTTGCCTACGGCGCCGGTGCACTCGTGATGGGGGCATGGGTGCTCCTTAAAAAGTACCGCACGCCGGCGACCGCCTTGTTGGTTGTGCTGTTCGCTGTCGTTGCTTTCTCCCAGGTGAACCGAAACTACCGAGAGGTAGATGGGTCCCGCGACCGTTGCGCCGCCAGCTTCGCGCGTGATTTACTGGAAATGCTTCCGGCCAACACCATTCTGTTCACCGCCGGCGACAATGATACCTTCCCCTTATGGTATCTGCGGGAAGTCGAGAAAATAAGACCGGACGTGGAAATCCTGAATCTGCCGCTTATGAACACCACGTGGTTCATAAAACAACTGCTCGAGCGCGATGTGGCCTTTCCGTTGAGACTCACCAATGAAGATATCGCCAACCTCCGCCCGAGGGCCTGGAGGGACACGTCGCTGGTTATTCCCGTGGAAGGTAATCCCGATTTCTTTGCCCTCCCCGAAGGCGACCGCCTGCCGGACTCCATTGTCCTCCATGTCGCGCCGACCATCGCCGGCAGCCACCTGCTGGCGCAGGACTGGCTGCTTCTGGATATTGTCCGGCAGAACAAGTGGCAGCGCCCGATATATTTCTCCACCGGAGTGGCCCCGGACCGGCTGCCCGGCCTGGCTCCGTATCTTCGACTGGAAGGTTATGCCTGGCGTCTCGTCCCGACTGCTCCGGTGGTGCTCAACCGGGAGATTCTGCGGGCGAATCTGCTGGACCGCTATGACTACTCCAGCTTTGTGAACCCGGCCGTTCCCCTCGAGATGCCGACCAGGTGGCGCGTCTGGGGACTCTACCAGGCC
Source organism: uncultured bacterium (assembly GCA_965602205.1). Classification (GTDB taxonomy): domain Bacteria; phylum Zixibacteria; class MSB-5A5; order GN15; family FEB-12; genus DAOUUR01. Next base: position 914 of record CBFCYQ010000049.1, read on the forward strand.
TTCGGTACCCTGGCTGCTGCCGAGGTTCAGGCTGCCGGCGACTCCGCCTGTCTGGAAGTGCAAAGTCGGATGTATGCCCTGCTCCCGCCGGAGCGCTTTGAACTAACCGCCGAAATGCGACAGAAGCTTGCGGGGATTTGCGCCGCCGCCGATGCACGCGGTCAATGAAACTGCGTGACCTCGATGGCCATTCTCGATGTGAGGATCATGAGCCATGACTTTTTATGACGGTTATGATAAATCGGCTCATCTGTACGATTTGTTCGATACCAAAGAAAACATCGATTTCTTCTATCATTTCGCCGCTGATGCCGGGGAAATCCTCGATATCGGCGCCGGCACCGGGCGCATCGCCATTCCCCTGGCGGAGAAAGGCATTCGCCTGACCTGCGTCGAGCCGTCGCCGGCTATGAGAGATATATTTACGGATAAACTCGCCGAACGCTTCGAACTGGAGAAGAACATCTTCCTCGTCGCCGGTACGGCCGCCACTTTCTCGCTCGACAGGCTGTATCGGGCGGCCTTCTTCTCCGGGAGTTTTGATCATCTCCTCGATGACCGCCAGAGAATAGCCGCGCTGGAAAACGTGGCGCGACACCTCCACCCGCACGGCACCCTGGTGTTCGACGTTGGCCTCGGCCTCATGAAAGACAGCCCGTTGTCTCTCGCGGGCACGGCCGCCTCGGGCGGCCTGGAACACCGACGCCTGGTCGGATCCAAAATCCTGCCGGGGAAGATCGTGGAAGTTACGCTCATCTTCGAAACCTACAGCCGTGATCTCCTGATCGATTATGTTGAACAAAAATCGCTGGCCGGCGTGGTCAGTCGGCGCCACCTGCACGACTTGCTCGCCAGGACCGGCTTTCATATAAAAAACGAATACGGCGATTACGATTTCTCCCCGTTTCGGCTCCGCGACGACTTGTTGATAATCGAGGCCATCAAGATATGAGTGAGCGTTGTCCTATTGACACCGGGTGGGCCGCCTGCTATGTTGCCTCAAATGCTCCCGGTGTGGCTCTGAGGTAATGTGCCGCCGGAGTTCTCAAAACACATGAATGCATTCGTCGATAAGTCAACGTCAAAAATCTGGATAACAGTCGAGGAAGGAGAAGGGGTATGAAAAAGTTCTGGACGATCCTGCTGGCTGTACTGGGGGGGCTGGTCGTGCTGGCCATTGTTGCTCTCCTGGTGGTTGTCGCCACATTCGTAAGTGAGCCGGGCGTCCCCGGCACCACTATTCTCGAGGCAGACCTCGAGTGCGGTCTCATTGAGTACGTGCCGGAGGACCCCGTGGCCAGGGCCATGACCGGTCCGATGCTCCGGATCCGTGATGTCGTGGAGGCTCTCGAGAAAGCCGCCGATGACGACCGCGTGGTCGGGCTGATTGCCCACGTCGGCGCCAGCGGGATCGGTCCTGCCGAAGTTCAGGAAGTGCGTGACGCCGTCATGGCCTTTCGCAGTGCGGGCAAGACCGCTATCGCCTACTCCGAGACGTTCGGCGAACTGGGGCCGGGAAACGGCGCCTACTACCTGGCGACGGCCTTCGATGAAGTCTACCTGCAGCCTTCGGGAGACGTCGGTCTTACCGGCATTATCTTCCGGTCACCCTTTGTAAAGGGTACCCTGGCCAAGCTCGACATCGAACCGAGAATGGACCACCGTCACGAATATAAAAGCGCCATGAACATGCTCACCGAGAAGAAATATACCGAGGCCCACCGCGAAGCCAATCTGAAGGTAATGGAGTCGATCTTCGGCCAGATGGTGGCCGGTATCGCGACGGCGCGTGGTCTGTCCGAAGACGATGTTATCTCACTCATTGACGACGGACCCTTCTGGGGGCAGGAGGCTCTTGATGTCTGTCTGGTCGATGGCCTGGCTTACCGCGACGACGTCTATGATATCATAAGGGAACGTGCCGGTGAAGATGCCGAACTGCTGTATATGTGTGATTATCTCCAGCGCGCCGGACGGCCGCATGAAAGCGGTGAAACCGTGGCCCTGATCTACGGCGTGGGCGATGTCCTGAGGGGAAAAAGCGGCTATGATCCGCTTATGCAGACCCTCACCATGGGCTCCCGCTCCGTCACGGCCGCCTTCCGTGCCGCTATTGAAGATGACGACGTGCGGGCTATCCTCTTCCGGGTCAACAGCCCCGGGGGGTCCTACGTCGCCTCCGACGCTATCTGGCGCGAAACCGTAAGGGCCCGGGAAGCCGGCAAACCGGTGATTGTGTCGATGGGACACGTAGCCGGTTCCGGTGGTTACTTTGTCGCCATGGCGGCTGACAAAATCGTCGCTCAGCCGGCTACCATCACCGGCTCTATTGGTGTTGTCGGCGGAAAAGCGCTGACCACCGGCTTCTGGGAAAAACTCGGCTTGACCTGGGACGAAGTCCACACCAGTGCCAATGCCACCATGTGGAGTTTCACGGACGATTACACGCCTCAGGGCTGGCAGCGTCTTCAGGACTGGCTCGACCGCGTTTATGAGGATTTCACCGCCAAGGTGGCTGACGGCCGGGGCCTGCCGATCGACTCCGTTTTGAAAATCGCCAAGGGACGCATCTGGAGCGGGGAGGATGCTCTGCAATTGGGACTCGTCGATGAACTGGGTGGCTTTCCGACAGCCCTGCGCCTGGCCAAGGAAGCCGCCGGCATCCCGCCCGAAGAGGACATCGAACTGAGACTTTACCCTGAAGAAAAATCGCTTCTCGATATTCTGTTGGGCGACAAGCCGGAAAGCAGTGAGGATGTCGTCGTCGCGACTACCACCCGTATGCTCCGAGCGCTTCAGCCGGCGGCTCAGTTAATGCGGCAACTCGGCCTGGCCGACGACAGAGGCGTACTGCGGATGCCCGAAGTGGTGGCGGCCGATTAGTCGCCGTCTATCGGCTCGAAACGGGCCTGGAAAAAGCGCAACTGCTTCGGTTCGAACACGAACCGCAGGCCCCGCATCTGCTCCCGTTCTTGGTAGAGGTTGATTATCCCCTCGGCCGCATAATCCATGTGGCTCTGGGTATAAACCCGCCGGGGAATGGTCAGGCGCACCAATTCCAGCGCCGGCCGGCGGTTCTCGCCGGTTTTGGGGTCGCGCCCGGCCGAAACATTGCCGCGCTCCATTGCCCGCACACCGGTTTCGACATAGATCGCCGCCGCCAGCGACTGCGCCGGAAACTGCTCCTGGTCTATATGAGGCAGGAAGCGCCGCGCATCCAGAAATATGGCATGACCCCCGTGGGGAATTACGTGGGGAACATTGCCCGCGGTCAGAAGCTCCCCCAGGTAATTGGTCTGCTCCACCCGGTACTTGATGTAGTCGTCGGTCGCCACCGCTTCCCGGATGCCCTGGGCCAGGGCCGCCATGTCGCGCCCGCTCATGCCGCCGTACGTGTGCAGACCTTCGTAGATTACCACCTGCGCCTTTGCTTCCACGAAAAACTCTTCGTCATTCATCGCGAGGAACCCGCCCATATTAACCAGGCCGTCCTTCTTCGCCGAGCATGTACAACCGTCGGTGTAGGAACAGATCTCCCTGACAATCTCCTTGATGGACTTGCCCGCGTAACCTTCCTCGCGCTTCTGGATAAAATAGGCGTTCTCCACCGTGCGCGTGTTGTCCAGCATTATCTTGATCCCGTAGCGGTCACAGAATTCCCGTAATTGCCGGAGATTGGACATGGATATCGGCTGGCCCCCGGCCATGTTCACGCAGGTCTCATAGCTGATATAGGGTATCTTATCCGGCCCCACCCGGTCGACCAGCTTTTGCAGTTTAGCCGGATCGACATTGCCTTTGAAGGGATGCGGATTCGATGGGTCGTGCGCCTCGTCGATGATGACATCGACAAAATTTCCCCCGGCCAACTCCTGGTGCAGACGCGTCGTAGTAAAATACATGTTCCCGGGCACCCAGTCGCCGGCCTTGATCAGCAGTTTCGACATTATATGTTCGGCGGCCCGACCCTGGTGGGTGGGTACGACGTACCGGTAACCAAAAATGTCCTGGACCGCCTTCTCCAGATCATAAAAATTCCTGCTGCCGGCATAGGCTTCGTCGCCGATCTGCAGGGCCGCCCACTGGGCGTCGCTCATGGCGCTGGTGCCGCTGTCGGTAAGCAAATCGATAAAGACGTCTTCACTTCTCAAAAGGAAAGTATTATAGCCGGCTTCCCTGATAGCCGCCTCACGGTGTTCCCTCGTGGTCACCGTGATCGGCTCGACTGTCTTTATCCTGAATGGTTCCGGTAGATGTCTCATGGCTCCTCCTGGCCCGGTTATATTGTTATCCTGAAGACTATCCTCGGCAGTGTCGGCCCCGGGACAAGACAAAGACGGATTCCGGGATAAAATCGAATCCCACCGCGGAAGGTTGGCGGCGAAATCGGCTTATCTCCGTTGCCGGCGACCGGCGTCAGTCCCCCGGAGTTTGCCAAAAACGGGCCTGCTCCGACAAGCCCGTCTCGTATTTTACTGTGACACTAAAGCGGCAACACCGCTTTCAATTTATATGAGTGAGCAAATCTAAAGATTTCTTGGGATTGATGAGCCGCACCACCCGCTCCCCGGCCATCTTCTCATCGCAACCCTTCTCGATCAACTCACGCACCTGGACCGGCGTAAGGTCCGGGCGCAGCGCCAGCAACTTGGCTGCAAGGTTGGTCGCATTGGGTGATGCCTGCGACGTTCCGCTCATCGTCATCTTGTCCCCGCCCGGCACGTAGCTGCTTACCTCGAAACCGTTCGCGTACACATCCACCTTTCCGAAACTCGTGAAACCGGTCTCGTCACCCGCCTGGTCCACCGCCCCGACAGTCATGATATTGGGCAGGTCCAGCGAGCTTGGGATAAACTCTTCGAAACTCACGTCGGCATCCTCGTTGCCCGCCGAGATCACAAAGAGTATGTCCGGGGCGTCCTTAATCGCGCCATAGAGACTCTGCTTGAGAATCTCGAATATGCGGCGGGCCAGCGCCCTGCGCTCTTCGGGACTGCCGCCGGCGTTATTGCTCTCCAGGGCGCTCTCAAAGTAAGCCAGGCTGCCGCCCCAGCTCAGGTTGGCCACGCGAACACCGTTTGTCTTTAGATAGTCGACCAGCTCGCGTATGGCCGCGGAATCCTTGCGTACCTGCTCGACAGTCGGCTCCTCCGGCACCATCCGGTAGTTGAAGGTGTTGCGTGCATTAAGCAAACGAACAAAGGGATTGCCACGGATCGTGACACCGGCCACGTGCGTGCCGTGCGAATAATTGCCGTATTTGGTGATGTCTTCTATAAACGGCTGCACTTCGGCCTTCTCCATTGAAGAAAGCGCTTTTTTCAGTCCTGTGGCCTCGTCGCTGTCGATGTTGGCGTTCATATCCTCCAGACCTTTCAGCATACGCTGCAAACGCGGCCGGTCCTTCTTCACGTCGCCAATCGGGTAAAGCATCTCCGTGGTCTTATCATAATGCAGCGTGTAGGCAATTCCGTGCACGTCGTCGATGAAGCCATTCCCGTCATCATCGATATTGTTGCCCGGAATTTCCTTGCCGTTGACCCAGAGTTGGTCCTTGAAAAGATCGGTGTCGATGCCGGCATCCCAGATGGCGACAATCACCGGCGAACCTTTGTCCGACGCCTCGAGAGTGAATTCGCGCTCGGCCCAGATGTTCGGCTTTTCGACCCGGTGCTCTTCGAGGTAAGCCGTCAGCACCTCGACCAGCGCCTCCTTGTAAGGCAGGTAGCTGCGAATGGTGTAGTTGAAGCCAATCAGTGAAAGGGCGATATCCTTGCTCATCTCCCCGCCGCTCTCATCAAGAGCCGGTTGTATGCGCGATTCGACTATCCCCTCGATCAGGTTCTGGGAAATCATCTCGTAACGCGCTTTGGCCGATTTCATCTCCGCCTCGACCGACTTGTACGGCAGGGCCAGCACCAGGGCTTTGTATTCTTCCTTGATGGCGGCCGTAAGGTCTGTCGCGCCGGACTTGACGGCCCTGATATATGCCCGGCTGAACAAACCCGCCGTCAACCGGGCCGCTTCCTTGTCTTCAATCTCCTGGCGCAGTTTGAGGTAGTGAAGGTAGTCATCGTAGCGCCCCTCGAGCATCGCGATTATGCCCAGGTTGCCGTAATATGATTTTATGGTCGTCTTGTCCTGGATATCGTAGGTCTCCAGGTCGGACTCCAAATCAGCCTTGACTTCTTTTATGAGCTTGGTCAGGGCAGCTTCGTCCCTTGATAGATCCGCTGCGTTGATGTTAATGGTGTAAACATACCGTGGCAGATCATCCAACTTCTCAATCTTGATTTTCTCGGCAGCTGCCCCGATTCCTGCTGAAATTACAAGCAGGAGAAGCGCTCCCCCCAGAATGCATACAGTTCCCCGTTTCATAGACACTCCTTGGTTTCGTTGGTCGTCAGCTCATGCTGTCAAGTCACCTTATTCAAGGCCCCTCTCCGTCTTTATAACAATTATAAGCACAACTCGTTCAATTACAAGTAAATTCCTGCGCGGAACCGCTACCCTTTGACTACGCCGACCGGAACCAGCCGAACCACTCTGCGGACTATTCCCGCCCGGTGCGACACATCTACCACGCGGTCCACGTCCTTGTAAGCCCCCGGGGCTTCCTCCGATATGACCCGGCGGCTCTTTGCCTGAAGATATATCCCCTTGCGGTTCAACTCTTCGATTACGGCGTTGGCCGGGTGCCGCTTTCGCGAGGCGTGACGCGAGGCGCTGCGGCCGGCCCCGTGACACGACGAACCGAAAGTCTCCGCCATCGCCAGGTCGGTACCAACCAGAAGGTAACTGGCTGATCCCATATCACCGGGAATCAGCACCGGCTGGCCGAATGAACGATATTTCTCCGGAACCTCCGGCCGGCCCGGCCCGAATGCCCGCGTCGCTCCCTTGCGGTGAACGTAAAGCTGACGCCGGCGACCCTCGAAATCGTGCTCTTCCAGCTTGGCCATATTGTGCGCCACGTCGTATATCATGGCAAGACCCAGCTTGTCGGCCGGTCTGCCCAGAACCGAGGCAAAGCTTTCGCGAACCCAGTGAGTGATCATCTGCCGGTTGGCCCACGCGAAGTTCGCGGCGCATTTCATCGCCGTGAAGTAACTCTGGGCTTCCGGTGACATGGCCGGCGCGCACGACAGCTCCCGGTCCAGAAGGGGAATATTGTACTTGCGGTTCGCCTGCCGCATGACTTCCAGGTAATCCGTGCAAATCTGGTGTCCGCAACCCCGCGATCCGGTATGAATCATCAAAAGAACCTGGTTTTTCTCCGTCACTCCAAAAGCCCGGGCGGTCTCGGCATCGTAAATCTCGTCCACCCGCTGGATTTCCAGGAAGTGGTTCCCGGCGCCAAGACTGCCCAATTGTCCCTTGCCTCGCTTTTTGGCGGTAGGACTCACCAGCGCCGGGTCGGCCCCCTCGATACAACCCCTGTCCTCGGTGACGTCAAGGTCGTCCTCCCACCCGTAACCGTTCTCCACGGCCCAGCCCGGACCCTTTTTCAGCACCTCGTCGAGTTGAGCGGGGGAGAGTTGAATCCGCCCTTCCGAGCCCACCCCACAGGGCACGTTGTGAAACATGGTGTCGATAAGCTTGATGATGCGGTGGCGAATATCTTCGTAGGCCAGATCCGACCGCAGGAGCCTGACACCGCAGTTGATATCATAACCCACGCCGCCCGGGGATATAATACCTTCGTGGGCGTCGAACGCGGCCACCCCGCCAATGGCAAACCCGTAACCATGATGAATATCCGGCATGGCCATCGACTTGCCCACGATGCCGGGAAGGGTGGCGACATTGGCGACCTGCTCCAGCGAATCATCAGCCTTGATCGACTTTATCATCTCTTCGTCGGCATACACCAGGCCGGGTGTGTTCATCCTGACCCGGTTTTGCTTCATCGCCGCGCTGAGGTACGATGAAGATATCTCATACCGGCACTCGCCGGCCCGCTTCAGAGAACCTTCCCAATCCATAGCACGCTCCTCAATCTGAACGTTTTCGGGCGCTTTCGCAATCTGCACCTCTTTTCATCACCGACTGTCTCAGACGTCAAAAAGCACCTGGACGTGACTGGGCTTTTTCCCCCGGCCGTCAAAGACCTCGATCATATGATACGAGACTCCCTTGACATGGTTACCGTGCCCGTGCCTGCTCTGAACGAACTTCTCGCCCCGTCCGGTGGCTTGCAGCCGCCAGTGACCGGATAGTTCAACCCTGAAGTCCTTCAGAACAAGACGATCAACCTCGTGCACGACGATCAAGCGAGAGAGAAAGCGCACCAGCAGGCCCTCCAGGTCGTTCGCTTCGACCTCGATGGTTGCTTCCTCGCTACCGTCGACAGGTGACTTGTCGGTAATGATATCGAACATAGCCTCCGCCGCGACGGCGAAAGCCTCTGCCAGACTCCCACCAAAGGCCTTGATGGCTATGTCAGCCGTGTGCTCGACGAACTCGTAGCGCCTCATGGTCCGAACATCTCCCGCCGGCGTTTTTTGCCGGTCTCTACCGAAAGAAACTAAGACAGCTCGATCATGTCAACAGGTGCTTTCCGCCAGCGCTGACAAACGCTGCTAACACCTTTGCAGCTATAGAATTGCGCCGGCTCCGCGACGGTATATGCCCTCCGCCCGGACAGCAGGTGAAACATCGCTGCCCTGATATCGTAATATAAAGACAGACGTCAGTCCGCCGTCAAAAACGGCCACCGAAACTGCCAATTGTGATACTGTTGTTGAATATGAGGAGATATGAAATGAATACTAAAGCCGTTTCCCCGCTGTCTGTGCTTGTCGGTGCCCTGGCTCTGCTGTTGCTGCTCGCGTCCGCTGGCATCATCCACGGGAAAAGCCATACTTATTCCAGCCTGTCGTTTAATGACCATCTGTGTCATTTTGAGGATGTCGATATCGACTTTGACGGCGGCAGCCTGTTTATCGTTCATGACGGACGCGACATTACTACGATCGAGATCACGGCCGATTACCAGTTGCTTATCGACGATGAACTGGTAAAGACCGATGCCGACCAGCAGAAACTGCTCAAGGAGTTTTACACCCTGACTGAAGAGATTACCGAGGAGGCCAAAGATATCGGTCTTGAAGGCGCCAGGATAGGCGTTCAGGGAGCTAAACTGGGAATTGCCGCTATCGGGCGCGTGCTGAAACTTCTCTCCGCCGGTTACGATACCGATGACCTGGAAAGGGACATGGAGAGAGACGCTAAGAAGCTCGAGAGAGAGGCCGCCAAGCTCGAGCGAAGGGCGGAGAAAATCGAGAACCTTGCCGAAAACCTCGAAGACGTATCTGACGAGTTAAAAGACGAAGTTCCCGAACTGCGCGCTCTGCGCTGGTTCTGATTCTGTGCCGGAAGACATCCGCGAAGGGTGACCGCTTTGGTCACCCTTCTTTTGTTTTACGTTAGAAGAAACTTATCTCGACCCCGGCGAAAGACAACCCCACGGACGAGAGGGTAATGGATAGCAGGACAAACACCGCGTAGGCGATAAACGCTGTAGTGATTCCCTTGCCGCGACTCAGGCCGAATATGATGCCGTAGCCGATTCCCGTCACAATAATCGCCCAGACCATGAAGATATCGAAGTAGTAAAGAAGGCTATAAAAGATCGACCGGAAATCCTTGCCCGGGAAAAAGGCCGCTAACCCCAGCGTAACGTACATGCTCTCTTTGGCCATTATCAAAGGCAGGCGCACCAGACTGCCCAGCTCCATTATGAGACCGCCCAGCAGAGTGGTTGCCCACACGGCCTTGAATTTGGCCTTCCCGCCCAAAAGGAAACCGCCGATAAACCAGGCCACCAGCGCCACCAGAAGCCCGACAATAACGACCACTATGGCGCCGCCGGGGATGGCTTTCAAAAGATCCACTTCGGAGGCCGCCTGCCTTGTCTGATCAAGGATTTGCTGCGGTATCACCGCGGATGTCTTCAGAAGCTCATACTGCAGTAGGGCCTGGTACTTGGCGGTGCCCAGCGCCACCACGGCGGCTACGACCATCGTAATGATAAGCAGAACCAGGATTCGCGGTTTTGGCTTAAAATCCTCAAATGCCTGCTTCGGCGCCGAGAACACCTTTACGATTATTCCCCAAATACTTTTGGGCTTGACCGCGACGACTTCCGGCTCCATCTCACTCGGCTGTGGCTGCTTCTCTGTATCCATCTTCAACACTCCTCCATCGGATTTCGGTTAATTTCGTATTAGACGGCACTGACGTGCGGAGGTCACACAGTATACGGTCGCATGAATCCGCATGTTCTTTCATAATACCATAAATTGAACCAGGAATTCAAAGAAAAATATTGACCCCAAATCCTGCCTGTTCAGGCCTTACCGGTCAACAATAAGGTCTTTTCCGGTAAACGGTTACCGGTAAAAAACAAAGGCCAGCGCGAACAGTCCCCCACACAGCAGCAGGACACCCACAACAATCTGAAACCTCGCGCTCGTGGCCACACCCACCGAGGTGCGATAGGCGTCACCTTCAATATGAGGGTCCATACTGCGTTTTTCCACTCTCCGCTTGAACCTGATCCGCGAGTCGTCAAATTTCTCCAGCATCTCCCAGCCCGCCCTCGCTTCCTGCTCGCACACCTTCTGCACGGCTCTAGGACTGCGAAACTTGCCGAAACTCGACCGCACGATTTTAAACTCCCAGCCCTCGAGATCGTTGCTATTGTACCTCGTCATCTTCTCTTCCTCCAGCTCCTGGCGTTTCTTGGCGGCGGCGCCGGCTATGATCGGTCCAATGGCTCCTGTCATGTTGCCTCCTTGTTTAAGAATACGCCCGGGACGACCTAATGTTCAACTGAATTTTCCGTTAAAATCTCGATGGTGTTATACACGAAGGCCCGCCGGCAAGACGGGCCTTTCGCTATCAGAAACCTGCACCGGACTCTAAGACCGCCTACGTCTGGAACAGGTACTGGATCTTCATGAAAAACTGGCGCTGTGAAAGACAGGTCATCGACCGGTCTTCGTTCAAGCCGCACTCGTTGAACTCGTCGTAGTCATACGTCGCCCCGATGTAGAACGTCGAGAACGGATTTATGCGATAGGTGAGAAGCGGATCGACGTTCCAGCGGCCGTAAAAATCGTTGTACTCGCCGACCAACCGCAGCGACAACTCGCGGTTGAACTGGTAGTGCACCCGCACAAGGGCGATGGACCCTTCGAAATACTTCTCGTCGGTGTCGACGTCACGGCTTTGCGAGTAAACGAGGCTCGGCTCCACCAGAAGACCGTCGACCGGACGGATGTCGGCCCATACACTCACCGTGGTTTCCTTTCCCATCGCCAGAGCACGGCGCACGATTTGATGCCCGTAAATCACCTCGCCTTGCAGTTCCAGCGCCGCCGCCGGCACGATGGCGACATGGCTCGACAGCGACCAGATGTCTGGGAAATCGATGCCCCCGAACCGTTCGCGGCTGACTTTGTAATGCGCGCAGATGTGGCCCTGGACGTAACGGTAATTCGTCCCGATCCCTACCTCGGCCCACTCCTCTTTACGCGTGCCGTCAAAATTCCAGATGCGACCGAAGCTCATCGAAGGCCCTATAGTTGTCCAGATCGTACCCTTGGGACGGATGGTGTAGCTGGCATCGCCGAGCACCCAGCGGTCCCCGTTCCTCGGCTGGTAGCCGTTGTCCGCGCGGTAAGTGGGCGTCCTCTGGTAGGTCCGAAGATAGGCGTACGCGTTTCTGGCCTCTAATTGCACCCCCGCCAGCCCCGCCGTACCCCAGAACGACTCGCCGTCAAAGGCCGCCGTGTGACCTTCGTCATCGAACCTCGTCGTGTCCAGGTGCTCCGCTGTCTTGCCGTCATCCAACTCCTCGGTATGCGTGGCCATGAATTGACCTATCAATCTCAGGCTTTTTGTCAGGCGCAGAGTGCCATCGAGGCTGGTCAGCGTACCCGACCCGCCCCCGTCAAACCGCCGGTCCGTCACCACCGCAGCCAGATGGCTCGCCTGCCCGAACGACTGGCGCACCGCCAGCATGTTGGTATAACTCTTGCCCGTCGGCACGTAAGAAGAGGAGTCCTCGAAGGGTACGATTATCAAACTGTGCTCATCGTGCGCCGACAAAGCCGCGATACTGGTCGACCCGAATTTACCGGAAACTTTCGCCGCAAAATCCGGATCATTTATCGACCGCGTATACACGGCGTTGAAATTCGTCCGGAACAGATGCAGTCCCTCCTGGAAAAACGGCCGCTTCTCATCGTAAAATAGCGCAAACGTCGTGTTGACGTCCACCTGCGAGGCATCCGCCTCGATCTGGCTGAAATCCGGGTTGTACGCCGCTTCCACGACCACGTTCGACGAGACGGCATATTTGCCGCCCAGTGAGAGATTGCCATATATATCCCCGTTATCGAAAGAATCATCCGGGTAGCTCGCATCCGTCACGCGGCCGGATTGATGGGCCACAAAACCCGGCATCAGTTCGATACCCTTCCCGGGAGTGACGTTCTCTATACCGCGCACCGTACCCCACCGGCACGGCCAGCACGATTCGTTTTTGTCAAAGGTCGACCAGGACATGGCGTAGTGCACCTCGCGCGGATGGTGCCGGTAAACCTCGAACCGCCACTCCTGCACCGGCTTATTGGGGAAACGCAAACCCGCAAACGGGATGGCCAGCTCCACCTGGTAACCCGAATCCGTTATCTTGCCTTCCGACTCGATGATAAGGTCAAAATTCGAATCCTCGCCGTAGTTGGCCGACCAGAGGGCATCGTACTGGATGCCGTAGGGATTGACGTTGATGCAGTAGGCCCGCGCACCGTCGCCGTACGTGTCAAAAAAGAAGCCAATATTGTCGTCGGAAAAAATCTGCTCGCGCTCGCACATCGATGCCCGGACCTTCGCCGGATCGGCGTAACATACCGCCGCCAGGTAGAGATTGGCGTCATCGTACGTCACGAACGCCTCCGTCCGCACCGGCGGCTTGACTTCTTCACCCGGCTCGTGCTCGGTAAAGTTTGTCGCCGGCTGCGCCCCCTGCCAGCCCGGGTCACTCAGATCACCGTCTATCTTGATCTCGCCGGCAGCGCGCTGCACCTGCAGCACCGGATTATACTGCGCCACGAATCCATCCCCCCCGCTGTCGGCCGCTACGCCTGATGCCAGGGTGCACAGGATCGCTGAGATGCCTGCCATTGCTCTCAATCGAATTGGCAGTCCGTGAGACATTTCTCTTGACCTCCTTAATGGCCGTTTGCTGACCCTTTGCCCATGGGTAAGGCTGTATTCTCCACGCCGGCGGTGATGGCGCATGTGCTAGGTGTTATTGACATACTGATTCACAATACGAGATAACACGGGATATGTTTCGCCCCTGCCGTGATTACGCTATCCTCAAGCGGGGCAGAACGATACAAAATAACTAAGGAGTGTCGCTGCTTCCGGAGCGGCGGTTGGTGCTTAATACAGGTTCTCAGCAAGCCAAACCGCGCGGGCGAATAAACTCTGGTACTGATTTAACGATGTCAACCTGATGCCGTCGCTCCCTTACGGGCAAACCGGCGGCTCCGGACCGGGTGGAATGCCGAAAAGATAATCCACCAGGTAGGCTATGTCGGATATGTTGGCGTTCTCCCCGGCATCCCCGTTGGCGTTGGCTTCGGCGGGGCACGGCGGAGTCAGCCCCGGCGGGATGCCGAAAAGATAAGTCACGAGATAGGCGATATCCGAGATATTCACCCGGCCCGGCAGCGCCATGTTCACATCGCCCCTTATCCCCACACAACAACAGGCGTCGCCGATACCGTCGCCGTCGGCATCTTCCTGGCCCGGAGTGCTCACCATCGGACAGTTATCGACCGGGCAATTGTTCAACTCAAAACCGGGATCGCCAAATCCA